>NZ_JBQXDJ010000037.1:0-44276 GCF_052601015.1 Chitinimonas violaceus
GGCACTTTCCAGCAGTGGGCGAATGGTTTCAAATTGTTCGCGACTGACGTCGCTGGGGTAAGCGGTTCTCATTGGGCAAGCATCGCCGGTTTGGGGCTAGATGAAAAGACTTTGAACAGGTTCTTAGCGACTCTAAAGAAACGAGCGTTTGCTTGAATTACGGGATATGGCCTAGCATGCACCATTCTCGATAGGAGTCATTCGCTATGTCCGTCTTTCGCCAAACCATTGAAGTACGCTGGGTCGATTGCGATGCCAACCAGCATGTCCGCCACAGCGCCTATGCCGACTTCTGCACTCATGCACGGATCGAATGGCTGCGTGCCGCGGGCTTTGGCTTCGAGCAATTCCAGCAAAACGGCTTTGGCCCTGTGATCTTCAAGGAAAGCACGGAGTACTTCAAAGAACTGAAAATGAGCGAGCGGGTATTGGTGGAAGTACGGGCTGCCGCTTTGGCCACAGACGGCAGCCGTTTCACCATCCGGCATGAAATGCTGAAGGAAGACGGCCGGCTGGCCGCCCGCCACGAAATCAGTGGGGCATGGTTTGACCTACGCGCCCGTAAATTGATGGTTCCCCCACCAAACCTGCAAGCCATCTTCGCTGAATTGGCTCGTACTGACGATTTTGCGGAAATTCCGCTAAAACAGGCCTGACCGTAAGAACCTATTCAAAGTCTCGCGAGCTAGGTGTTTAGTCCCACAGTGTGCTGGTCTAATTTATAATCAGCTACGAAAAGATGACCTACGGGGCGGGTTCTAACTGCCGACTAAGAGCCGTCAGTTCAACAGGTAACGGGCGATAAAAAACACCGCCATGCCACCGCCAATGGCCGCCAGCAGATGTTGGTAACGCCAAGCGATAAGGCCGCTCACCAACGCGCCCAGTAGCCATGCATTGCGCCAATCCAATTGCCAATGCTGGCCATCGGGCAACAGCACCATAGGCACGGTAATCGCCGTCAGCACCGCCACCGGCACATAACGTAGTGCACGTTTCACCATGGGCGGGAAATGCACCTTGTCACCCAGGGCGAAAAAGGAATAGCGGATCAGGAAGGTGACAACGCCCATGCCTATGATCAACAACAGCTCATCACGGCTCATTTTGTCTTCTCCCTGCTTTCCAGCCAGAGCCCTACCAACACACCTGCCAGTGCCGCCAGCATGAGGCCAAGTTTATAGGGCAGATCACGTGCAGCCAGCGCTACCACTGCCGCAGCCAATGCCGCAGCTACCATGGGGCGATTCTTCAATATCGGCACCACAATGCCGGTAAATGTGGCAGCCATGGCAAACTCCAAACCAAGCTGATCAAGCCCCGGTACAGAGTGGCCCAACAGTGCACCTGCCAAGCTCCAGATACACCAGTTGCTGTACATGGCTAGGCACGACCCAAGGTAATACCAATGCTTATTGGGAGATGCATCTTCTTCGCTGTAGCGGTGCTGGACCACAGCAAAGGTCTCGTCCGTCAGCCAGAAAGCCAGCGGAATGCGCCAACGCTGGGCCAGCCCGGCCACGTAGGGCAAAAAGGTGGCGGAATAAAGCGCATGGCGAAGATTGACCACAAACGTGGTAAGGATAATAACCGCCAATCCAGCACCACCGGCCAACAGACTGACAGCAATAAATTGTGACGAGCCGGCGTAAACAAACAGCGACATCGCCATGGTAGCCGGTACCGATAGACCACTGCTGGCTGCCAGTGTGCCGAAAATCAAGCCAAAGGGTGCAGCACCCAATAACATGGGCAAGGAATCACGGGCACCATGCCAAAGTTCGGTTCGGTAATCAGGAAAAGATGGGACAGACAAATGAAGCACCTCAGTATCCCCTAACCATGTCAGGGGCAAGCATTATCGTCTGGGCCTGTATTTAGCTGCTATCGGCAGTTACCCGTGTTTTGTTCATATCAATTCTTGTTAGAACCAGTTCAAAGTCCGCCTCTGGCATAATTGGACCCTTTCCCGCCATCCATTCTGCAATGCCGTCTATCTCCAGCCATCGCTGGGTTCAACCTGCCAGCCTCGCCCCGCGTGAGTTACAGCATTGGTTGAAACACCCGGGTTCGCTTACCGCCCGGTTGATTGCCCACTACCCGGACTTTCACGTACGGCTCCTGCGTCAGCATTGGGCGCTGCCGCATCGCGACGAACTCGATGCACTGGGCTTAGCACGCCATGAAATGGCCATGGTGCGGGAAGTGCTGTTGATGAGCGGCGAAACGCCACTGGTATTCGCCCATTCCGTCATGCCACGGCAGTCCTTGTTCCATGGGTATCACAGCTTACGCCGGCAAGGAGTCAAACCCCTTGGCGCCACCTTGTTCGCCAACCCGCAGATACATCGCAGCCCGCTGGCCTTCCGCAGTATTGACCGTCACCATGCGCTGTACCATGCCAGCCAAAACGCCATAGGCCATCTGCCCCTTACCCTATGGGCACGCCGGTCCCGCTTTGAACTTGGTGATGCCCGCATTCTGATCACCGAAGTCTTCTTACCAGCCTTGAGAACCGGTTCAAAGTCTCACGAGCCAGAACCAGACAAGGCGAGAACGGCTGAGGAAGTCGAATTACAAGGCATAGATGAACATGCCGAGAGCGCTTTTGATACCGAATCGCTGATACACAACGGATTTTAATTAGGTTCAAAGCGCCAGGTTCATATCTGAAACCGCGCAGGCAATACCAAGCACAGCTACTATTCGAAAGCCTTACGTACCCTACCAGGGTACGCTTCATGTCACAGCCAATCCTACGTACAGCTGGATAAGTAAACCGGCCTTAAGGGAACACACTTCATGACGCCGCAAGCCCTCACCGCCCGCTTGAACCATTACGAGAAGTTAATGCGGCTGGATAAACCTATCGGCATATTACTGCTGCTCTGGCCTACGCTATGGGGCTTATGGATAGCCAGCGCTGGGCGGCCAAACTGGGTGATTGCCTGGATTTTTGTACTAGGCACCGTGCTGATGCGGTCAGCCGGCTGCGTCATCAACGACTACGCGGATAGCGATTTCGACCGGCATGTTGAACGCACCAAAGACCGGCCGATGGCTACAGGTGCTGTCTCAACCAAGGAAGCATTGATACTGGCGGGCGCACTGGCCTTGATGGCATTCATCCTGCTGCTGCCCTTGAATCGGTTGACCATGCTGCTGTCCATCCCTGCCGTGCTGATCGCCGCCAGCTACCCATTTACCAAACGCTTCCTGCCCATTCCACAAGCCTACCTGGGCGTCGCCTTCAGCTTCGGTATTCCCATGGCTTTCGCCGCAGTTCAGGAGTCCGTCCCCGCCGTAGCGTGGTATCTGGTACTGGCCAATCTTTTCTGGGTTGTCGCTTATGACACGGAATACGCCATGGTGGATAAACCCGATGACTTGAAGATAGGCATCAAGACCAGCGCCATCACCTTCAGGCGATTCGATGCCGAAGCGGTAATGGTATGCCATGCCCTTTTTCTTGCAGGCATGGTAGCCATTGGCTGGCAGCTACAGCGTGGAATGCTGTGGTATCTCGGGCTTTTGATTGCAGCGCTTCTGGCTGGCCTGCAATACCCCCGGATAAAAGGTGGCGACCGCGAAAAATGCTTCCGCGCCTTTCTTCATAACAATTGGATCGGTGTCGCCGTCTTTGCCGGTATTGCGCTGGATTACTGGCTGGCGATCCCCCTCTAGAAGCGGATTAAACCGGCTCGAGATCTCACTGCACAGTCGAATCAGTCATCATAAGAAACACCAGGGTACACTGCCCCTCACTCCCAGCAACCGCTGCATGACGCAACGGTTGCTGGCACTTCGAGGTCAGGCTGTTACTTGGCCGGAGCCTGAGTCACGCCCGGTACCTGCATCAACGATATATTCACGTTCTGGGTATAAAACGGTGGCAGCTCATTCACCACGGGTACCAATTCAGAAAACTGGGCGCCATTGCGGGGTGGGTAATAAAACTGCAGATTACTCGGGAACATATTGGGAATTGCTCCCTCCATCGTTGAGCCATATGCCCCCAAACTCATGATGGTGATAGAGTCATCGGGATCAGGCGCATAAAGATAAACAAACGTGCCGTATTTGGGGTGAGTCAGATACAGCGCCGGGTTCTCAGTCGTTGGCGCCTGCACATATTTGTTCATTAGTTCCCAACGCGTTTTTGCGTAGCCCTGGGTTACATTCATGAATGCTGCATGTACAGGGCTGGTATTGAATGCATCAGCCATGCACAAAACCAGATTGCCAAAGGGATCGATAAATGCCACCGCATTACGTGCATTTGGCGCACTGGCCAGCACAGCTTTCAGTTCAGCCAATATCTGCGCATCCGGCAAGCGTGGATTGTCGACTTTGATCGTAAACGCTTTATTGTAAATTTCACGGTAGGCTTGAAGAATCGGGGAATTAGACGGCAACTTGGCTGGGTCGCTCATCTGGCTTGGCGGTAATCCTGTGGAATTGCTGGTGTTACGGACTGTATCCACACTTTCGGTAAATACTGTTCCGCAGTCTCTAAGGTTTGCAGGCGTAACCACGCCATTTTTGAATGCAACTGAAGCACCGCCCACATAAGGTCGGGTCAGCGGCTTTGAATTTGCTGGTCCTGAAGCGTAATAACCAAAGTTCTTTTGTGCCTGGGTACGCAAATTAGGCGGCAAAGTAGCAAACTGGAAATTCTGTGCACAGTTAATGCCCGCATAGGTGTCAATCGCCACTACACCAACGTTAAACCCTGCTGTCAGTAATGCACCGGTGCACATCGCACAGGGGTCAAGTGAAGTCACCACCGTGATTTGATTGGGTTCGGGCAATTTCAGTGCATCTTTATTGGCGTAATACCAGTACACCAATTGGCGTTCGCCATGTGCGGTTGGATCAAAAGTAAACGAAACGTTATTACTCAGCGGGGTGATCACATTATTGTGAATGGCGGAGATGACCTCTCCGGTCATGTTGTTGACCATCACACCGCCCACTGCAAACGTGGTCTGATTTGCCGCTGCAGTAGCCTGATCCAGCACAGCGGCGGCGGCTGTATTCACATCATCGATGACTCTTGTCATTTACATTTCCTATTCATTGGGGGTCACACGCCAAATGGCGTCAAACGGACAACCTTCCTGCCGGAATAAGAATAGAAACTCATAGACCAAGATCAATTGACTTCACTTAAATACTCTTCATCTAGGGTTTTGGGAGTGAACTGTATTTAACTCTGAGCGCCAGCCACTTTGTAATTCCATCCCAAATCTTGAAAACGTAAGTCTGGCCGTCGATCCAATACCTTCGTTGAATCGGCGGATAGCTTCGTCCTTGCCTTCTGATGAGATATAACTGAAGAGGCAGGGGTCACAAGCAGATGATTCCGCCTGGACACTCAGAATCTGATCCAACCCTGTAGCGAAACTGCAGGATGGGATGAGTAGAGGGGGGAACATGGAAGATACACTGTCCTACGACCTGACCCAGGATGCATTCCGGCGCTCGCTGGTACGCCACATCAGTATTCCCCTTGTCCTAGCCCTTATCTCGTCAGTGGTATTCGTCGGGCTGGTGCTCTACTTGCAATCAATCAACACCTCAATCAAACAGTCGGATGACGTGATTGCCCGGATAACCAAGGTTGGTAAGCTGTTGGTAGATGGGGATACCGGCCTACGCAGCTTCGGCCTGACCGGGCTGGAGACCTTTCTGGAAGCCTACCGATCTTCGAACGCCGACTTTCCCCATGCATTGGAAGAGTTGATGACCTCCAGTGCAGACAATCTGGACTACCAAACCCGCTTGGCACATTTACGTATCATCTACCGTCATTGGCAGAAATATGCCCAGCAGCTCATCGAACTGCGCCGACAGGAGAATGGTCTCGCCGCCGTCGCACTATTGGATCGAAATGGGCAAGGCAAGGAGATGGTCGATGAGATGCGCCAGACACTCAGGAATCTGCGGGCGCTGGAGGAAAATCAGCGTGCGAGTCGTAACCAAACCGCTAATACGACAATCTTCTGGTTGATATCGGTCACCATGGCGATTGGCATCATTTCCGGTATCGTGCTTGCACTGGTTGGCAGGCGGCAAATGCTGAAGCTATCGCATGTCTATGGCACAACCTTGGAACAACTGAAAAGCCAAAACGCCAAACTGGCTGGCGAAGCCTGGCTAGAAACCGGTAAAACACGCCTAGCTACGATATTAATGGGAAGCCTATCGATTGCGGAGCTATGTGAGAAGTTACTCAATAATCTTGTCACATATCTCAACGCATCGGTCGGTGCCATCTACATCAGTGACGATGGTATAAGTTTCCGCCCTATCAGCCATTACGCTCATCCACCAGCTAAAGTACGACCGCTCAGTGATTTTAAATTACACGAAACCTTGGCTGGGCAAGCTGCTGCAATCAATCAAGTTATGTTGTTACATCAGTTACCGACTGACTATTTCCCTGTCTGCTCTATTTTAGGCAGCAGCACTCCACGTCAACTGCTGATTATTCCTACCAGCGATGGCAGACGGGTAAATGCAATCATTGAGTTGGGATTTCTTAGTGAACTACCTGAACAGGTTGTGGAATTTGCTAACCAAATCACCTTTAAAATCGGCAAAGCCGTCGAAACTCTGCAATATCGCCTGCGATTGCAGGAGGCACTGCTGGAAACCCAAAGGCTTAACGAAGAACTGCAGACACAGCAGGAGGAGTTACGTGCCTCTAATGAGGAATTGGAGGAGCAATCCAACACATTGCTTGAATCGCAGTCCAAGCTTCGGACTCAGCAACAGGCGCTGGAGCATAGCAACCACTTGTTGGAAGAGCAGGCAGTAGCCCTGAATGAACGTAATGAAGCCCTCAAAAAAGCACATATGCACTTGGAGGTAAGAGCAGAAGAAATTCAGCGCGCCAGCCGATATAAAAGCGAATTCCTGGCCAATATGTCGCATGAGCTGCGCACGCCGCTGAACAGCACGCTGATTCTGGCCAAGCTGCTGGCAGAAAACCGTAAGGGCAATCTGACACCTGAACAAATCCAGTTTGCCGAATCAATCTATACCTCCGGCAACGACCTGTTGCACTTGATCAACGACATACTTGATCTATCGAAGGTAGAAGCCGGCAAGCTCGAAATTCAATGGTCAAATGTATCATTGGCTCAACTGCTGGATGATCTCAAGCAGCTGTTCCAACCGATCGCTGCCGACAGACAGCTCACACTCAACCTCCAGCGGGCTCCCAACACACCTGCCACCATTCTTAGCGACCCAATCCGGCTGATGCAGATACTGAAAAACCTGCTGGCCAATGCCTTGAAATTTACTGAGGAGGGTAGCGTACAACTGCAAGTGGCCATGACAGAGGACGGTTTGCTGGCCTTTTCTGTCAGTGATGATGGCATCGGCATTGCCTCGGAACACCAGCAGACCATCTTCGAAGCCTTCCAGCAGGCAGATACCGGGACAACGCGCCGCTATGGCGGTACCGGTCTCGGCCTATCCATCTCGCGCGATCTTGCCCATATGCTCGGTGGCAATATCGGCTTACGCAGCCAACTCGGTGTCGGCAGTACCTTTACCCTGACCTTACCGCTCGTTCCGCTTGGCGCACAGACCAACAATGTCACCCCGCCCAGGCCAACTCTACCCTCGTCAGCAACAACACCCATGCCAGTTCCTGAGGCGGTCAGTACTCCAACAGTTCAACCACACCGATGCCCCGAGGATGACCGTACAGAACTTAAGCCTGATCGCCGACGGATATTGATCGTGGAAGACAACCCTCATTTTGCCCGCAGCCTCTACGAGCTTGCACACGAGCGTGACTTTCTTTGCCTGCTGGCCGATACGGCAGATGATGGCTTCATGCTGGCCAAAGCCCACCTGCCACAAGCCATTTTGCTCGATGTCAAACTGCCCGACCATTCCGGTTTGATTCTGCTGGAACAGATCAAGCAGGACCCTGCCACCCGGCATATCCCCGTGCATGTCATTTCCGGTACAGACAGCAGCCAGGCTGCCTTGCAGCTCGGTGCTATCGGGCATATTCGCAAACCTGCCGACGCTGAAACCCTGCGCGGTGTATTCAGCCGCCTGGAAAGCCGCATATCACAAACCATCCAGCACGTGCTGGTTGTGGAAGATGACCCCTTGCAGGCGGACAGTATCCGAAGGTTGATCGAGGACAAGTCGGTTGAGGTCCAGACAGCTGCGCTGGCAGAAGAAGCCCTGGTACTGCTGCGCGATACCCTGTTCGATTGCATGATCGTGGACCTGAGCTTGCCAGATATGGCGGGCCACGAATTGCTCAAGCGTATGGCCGCTGAAGATATCTGCTCTTTCCTACCCGTCATCGTCTATACCGCGCAGGATCTATCCGCCGCACAAGAGGCCGAACTACGCCAGTACGCACGCGCCATTGTCATCAAGGGTTCCCGCTCTCCGGAACGATTGCTCGATGAAGTCGCGCTCTTTTTGCACCAGGTGGAGAATAAATTGGCGCCCGAACGCCAGCAGCTCTTGCAGCAAGTGCGTCAGGATGAACAAGACTTGGGTGGACGCAAGCTTCTGTTGGTGGATGATGATGTCCGCAACGTCTTTGCGTTGAGCAGCGCCTTGGAAGAGTTGGATGCCCAGGTCGTTATTGCCCGCAACGGTGTCGAAGCCTTGGAGAAACTGGACAACGAGGATGACATCTCCTTGGTCCTGATGGACATCATGATGCCTGTCATGGATGGTTACGAAGCCATGCGGCAAATCCGCCAGCGTCCCGACTGTGCTTCGTTGCCCATCGTGGCCCTCACCGCACGGGCGATGCAGGATGACCACGACAAATGCTTGGCTGCTGGTGCCAATGATTACCTGTCCAAGCCAATACAACTGGACAAGCTGCTTTCGTTGATCCGGGTCTGGTCTCCCCAAGCCATGCGCGCTTGAAGCGAGGTGGAATGCAGAGGACAAGCGACACCGAACCGGAACTGGCAGCCCTGCTGGAAGATATATTCATGCGCTACCAATATGACTTTCGACACTACGCCCGACCGTCGCTGAAACGGCGTATTTCCCACGCCATCAACCGCTTGAATCACCGCAGCATGGCCAGCCTACATCAACAGGTGATCGACAACCCGGCCAGCTTTCAGGACCTACTGCAATACCTCACTGTGCCGGTCAGCGATATGTTTCGCGATCCGGTCTACTTCCAGCGCCTGCGTAGCGATGTGCTGCCTATACTCGCCACCTACCCCAGGATCCGCATCTGGGTGGCTGGTTGCAGTACCGGAGAAGAAGCCTACTCCTTGGCGATTCTGCTGCATGAAGAAGGCCTGCTGGAACGCAGCCAAATCTACGCCACCGATATCAACCCACGCAATCTCACCCGCGCCGAAGAAGGCATAATCCCTATAAAACATCTGGCTCGGTACACCAGCAATTATCAGCAAGCCGGTGGCAAAGCTGCTTTTTCCGATTACTACTTAGCCGCCTATGGCGCTGCGATTATTGACCCGACTTTACGCCAGCACTGTGTGTTCTCCGACCATAGTCTGGCAACCGATGCTGTGTTTGTGGAAACCCAGCTGGTTTCCTGCCGCAATGTGCTGATTTATTTCGATCATCACCTGCAGGCACGCGCCATTGGCTTGTTTCACGACTCGCTGGTCCACCGAGGTTTCCTCGGCCTGGGCAGCAAGGAGAGCATCCAGTTCTCCCCTTACCTCGATCAATTCGACCTGATTCCCCAAACCGAACGGTTGTACAGAAAACACTAGCGCGTCACTTCCAACCGCAGACCGAGAGCCATGTTCATATGGCAGCCGATGTAGGGAACTGGGCATGACGCCAGGGGTCTGCTCACCCAGGTGTCCCGTGCGACATCTCAACGCACGTTAAAAGCTGTTCTTTATCGAAATAGGATAAGTAATGTCCCCGTTTTATCGAAAAGTTGTAACACCCCTTAACGTTTCTCTGTCTCTGTTGATGGCAGGCACAGCTCAGGCCATCGAAGCACCATTACAAAGTGTCGGTACCCAATTCGGCAACGAAGCAGTCGGAACCCCATTGAAGCGCGGTAAGCGTGCCGTGACATCGCCCACGATCAATCGGTGGCCCAACCGCACCATTCCTTATGTATTGACCAATGCATCACCCAAAGTCCGTAGCCTGTTCCTAGATGCAGCCAGACATATTGCCGAGAACAGTGCGATACGGTTTGTAGAGCGAACCAATGAGTCGGACTATCTCTATGTGTTCGACGGGCCTTCTGATGCGCAAGCCGAATACCCACCCGGCTACTACGGCGAACCGATGTGCCATTCATTCATAGGTAAAGCAGGCGGCCCTCAGGAGATCACTCTCACTCCATCTTGTCAGTCCATGGATACGGTCTTGCATGAATTGATGCATGCCGTGGGCTTTGGCCATGAGCATCAACGCCCGGACCGCGACCAATACGTAACCGTTACCCGCGAAGTTGAGGACAGTCCATTCAAGGATACTTGCGACCCTGTCAGTTCCAGCCTTGCCCAGAACCTTGGAAACGACTCAGAGGCTAGCCTGAATATCGGCCCTTACGATCTGGACTCCGTAATGCATTACGAAGCCGAGCAAGGCATAGGTTTGCGCAATCCTGCCAGCCCCATGCGTGCGTTCCCGCGCAATACCCTTTCTACAGGCGATATTGCCGGGCTTGAAGTGCTGTATGGAGGAGCCCCCAAGAATACAGGTCCGGCTCCCACCGACAACAAGTTGCACGTGGTAATGAGCAAATACGAATTGGTCCTGGCGGAGAACACCACCGGTGAAGTTGAGCTGAAGGTGTTATCCGATGTGCTACTCACCGATGCCCCGCGAGTTGAAAGCGAAAACCCGCTGATCACGGCAAACGCTGTCCGTAAGGCTGACAATACTTACACGATCCAGGTTCAAGCACTATCTGGCGCAAATACCGCGTACAACGCAACGACAGAGAAAAGACCCAATCGGATCTTTTTCCATTTCCGTACTTCGGATGGTAAAGCCGGTGTGGCAATCTTCCGCGTCAGCGTCGTCAAGCCGGCCTGTGTGGCACGCTCTTTCCGCCAATTGGTGTCGTTATGGCAACCTGCGGGTAGTGAACAAAAGTTCTGCCTGCAAGCAAAACGGCTGACCAGCAACATACAGCAGAATGACCCCGTGGCGATTGATGAAGCCCACAAGGTTTCAGCATGGGATGAAGCGATGTCGGTAGGGCTCGCCCCTTGTGATGCGAGTCAACCCTTGCAGTTGTGGCGACAGGAAGCCAATGGCCGTCTAACCAGCGCAGCGACATCGCATTGTCTCTCCCTGAAGGACCTCTTTACCGGTAAAGATGTAGGCCGCGCCAGTGTTCATACCTCACAGCAATGTGGCACAGACATTCCACCAGCCGTTGCTGAATGGCGCTACGAAGCCGGTAAGCTGATCAACACCGCCTACCCTCGCTCCGCTTTATCGGCGACCAATAACAACGGTGTGGGGTTGTTTCCTACGGAAAGTAGGCCGGTCACGTGGCAGCAGTGGGTTTGGTATTAGAACCTGTTCAATGTCTGCTGCGCGTCAGCGATACGGCGCTGAGAACACCCGCGGAATGCTCATTTACCACGCGTAAACTGCGCTTCCTCGGCTGTTTTCGCCTTGTCTCACCTTAGCTCGCAAGACTTTGAACAGGTTCTTTGCCACCTTCCATGTTTAGTTGGGCAACATCGCCGTCTTGTCTGCCAACCTCTGCTCCTGCGCCAGCCGCTCGATTTCTGGCCGCAATTGCTCATAGGACGCATATTCGGCGCTGTTCAACGTAAAGTAGCCCAGCGCATACAAAGAGCCCGAGCGTATTGAAGGGTCCTCGTTCACATTGCGCAGGATATCGAACAACTGCGTCTTGAACCCTTCCGAACGGATATTGCCGCTGATGATCATATCGAGCGCAGCCTGACGGACCTGTGGCGCACTATCGGTCAACCCCTGGCTGACACTGGGCTCCAGGGTTTCGCCAGATTTGTTCCATTGCACAAGCGCTAAAAGACTCGTCGCACGTATGTTCGGATCCGGGTGTTGGGTAAGATTGCGTACGCGTTCAACCATGGCGCGAGTCTCCGCCGGTTCGATCACGCCAGGCTGCATCAGGTTGAGCAGCGCACCCGACAGTACAGTCGGGTCCTGCTCCTGTTCCAATGCATGTGCGACCAGACGATAGCTTTCTGCGGTACGGGGAAGCGATGCCATGAGGCCGAAACCTTCACGGCGCTGCGCCACATCATTACCGCTGGCGAGACGTACGGCGAACGCCTGCACATCTGGGGCCGCATTTCCATTCAAGAGCGTTTGCAATCTGTCACGGATGCCAGCGTCCTGTTCTTGCAGGAAGCGACGCATCACCTGCGTACGTGCCGTGGCATCAGTCTGCAATGTCTGCATCAGCATGTGCCAGGCTTCGGGGTCCGGGTCATCACGATGGGCCGCCAAGGCACGATTGAGCGCGTCGTCAAAAGAGGTTGGCGCCCCACGCGTAGCGCGTACCATTGCATGTTGTATACGCTGTGTAAAAGGTTGCGCCATAGGTGCTTCTGGCAGAAACGGCGGTACCGCCTTGCTTTCCATAAACGTTGGAACAGGTGTCACATCTTTGATTGCCCAGGCCGTGCCAAAACCAACGCTCGCAGCAAGCGCAGCGAAACCTGCGACATAGGGCATCGAATAAGTACGCATTGAATTATTTCCCCCGATCGCACACGTTAATGCATGGCATATAGCCGTACCCCATCGCCTGCGAAACTGATCTTTTCATCTGGTAACACTTTCAATAAACCCGCCCGATCAGGCACAGAAACAGGGTACCCAAGGGGCGGGAAGGGCTTAGAACCTTTTCAATATCTTGCTGTGCAGCTGTGATCAGGGCACATGTGCTGCTCTGCACCCTGCTGACAGCTGCTCGCGACAGATCTTGAATAGGTTCTTACAGCACGCGCTTATACCAGTGTTGGAAATTACCGCCATTGCATCCCAGCGTATAAACACCACCGTTTGCATTGCTGTCCAAACATCTCAGCGTCGAAACATTCGTGATACGCCACGAACCGCCACCATTGCTGACGTATGTATGGCGCCACCGCTGGTAGTTACCGCCATTACATCCCAATGTGTAAGCATTACCCGATGTGTTGCTGTCCAGGCACCGATTAGTCGCCACATTCTTCATTTCGATGCCATAGGAGTTGGATGCAAGATTCCAACGTTGATAGTTGCCACCGTTGCATCCCAGCGTGTAGACAGAGCCGGACGAATTGCTGTCCAAACAACGCAGCGTGGCAACATTCTTGAACTCACTTGCTGCCTGGGCTGTTGCGGGTATCAACACCTGGATAGCTGCTGCCACCACGGTGCTGAATAAAATAGTCCTCCTGCTTGTTCGCATTTTTATATCTCCTGTGTTGATGAGGTTAGCGCCTTCGAACGTCATCCACTCGAAAGCGCGGCGATACAACATGGGAGCGGCAAATCAAGCACTCCCAGCAGGCATTCATTAAATCGACCGGTCTCGTAGACCACTCACGCGCTTGTTGCGTAGCCAGGGCCAGGATTGATGCACTATTGGACAACCCGCAAGAGGGAGAGCAAACCGCCAGGATATGATTGACCCGGCAATACATGCCTCATGTACATTTTGGGGTTTTGCTGTGCTTCACCCTGCTGATGACTGCACACAATGACTTGTGAACAGGTTCTCGTATTTATGAACTGCTGGACTGGGTTGAGGATCGCCGCCCATAAGTACCTTAGTGCCTATCTTCGAAGAGTCAACTTCTGCGGTATGAGGCGATGCATTTTGGCATAAGGTGCCGGTTTACCGAGCGTTTTCCGCAACATAGCAGCCGAGAACGCGGCGTTTACGCGTGGTAAATAAGCATGCCGAGGGTGTGTTCAACGCCGTATGGCTGACGTGCAGAAGACTTCAAACAGGTTCTCAGGCTGTGTTTCGGTGCGTATTGAAATGCGCGGGTAACTTCGGTATCTCAGCTGCCGGCAAAGGCTTCGAGAAATAAAACCCCTGGATTGTCTCGCAGCCCATATCGGCAAGTAGGGCAAGCTGCTCGGCCGTCTCCACACCTTCTGCGATCACTTCCAGGTCCAGGTCGTGCGCCAGCTGGATAATCACACGGGCGATGGTCTGGTCGCGGGGATCGTTTGGCAGGTTAGAGACAAACAGCCTGTCTATCTTCAGCACATCCAGGGTCAACTGCTTCAGGTAAGCGAGCGACGAATAACCGGTACCGAAATCATCCATCGAGATACGCACTCCTAATTTGCGCAGCTCGCCAATCAAACGCTGGCTGCTCTGCATATCGCCTATCACCGCCCCTTCTGTCACTTCCAGTTCCAGACACGATGGCGGCAACTGAGTTTCTTCCAGCAAGGCGGCAATATCTTCCAGCAGGTGCTCATCGGCAAACTGCTTGGCGGACAAATTCACCGAAACGGTTACGTCCTCACCCAATTGGCCCATCCAGACGCAACGCTGCTGGCACGCTTCGCGCAAGATCCAGCGGCTTACCTGCACGATAAGCCCCGACTCTTCCAGCAGTGGAATGAAGGTCGCCGGGCTGATCAAACCAGCCTCCGGATGTTGCCAACGCAGCAACGCTTCCATACCGGTCATGCGTCCATCACTTACCCGTATCTGGGGTTGATAGACCAGAAAGAACTGCTCTTCGATCATGGCGCGGCGCAAACTATCAAGCAGCAGCGCCCGTACCCGTACCCGGCTGTTCATCTCCTGCGAGAAGTGCCGGAAATTATTCCGCCCTTCCCGCTTGGCCTGATACATCGCGGTATCTGCCGACTGCAACAGCTCTTCAGCCGTGGTACCGCAATCGGGATAGGTTGCGATGCCGATGCTGACGCTCATGCTCAAGTTATGGCCTGCAATCTCATACGACTGCTGCTGGGCTTGAATGATTTTCTCGGCCACACCTGATATTTGGGCTTCGTCCTGCATTGCCTCAAGCACAATAGTGAACTCGTCCCCACCCAACCGGCATACACCGTCATATCGTCTCAGATGTTGGCTCAAGCGTTCACTGAAGACCTTCAGCAACTGGTCCCCTACCGCATGGCCAAGGCTGTCGTTCACCAGCTTGAAATCATCCAGATCGAGATAAAGCAGCCCCACCATTTCTGACTGCCGTACGGCGCGCGACAACACATTGTTCATCGTCTGGAAGAAACCTTTGCGGTTACGCAGGCCGGTCAGCGGGTCGGTTACCGCCTGATGGCGTAGCTCCTGCTCTAGCCGTGTTATCGGCCCGACATCCTGGAATGCCAAGACCCAACTGCCTTCGGAGCCGGGTAGCAGGGCACAGGAAAGCTGAACCGACAACTCCCCCCCCTGTGCAGTACGCAACATGGCCAAATGGGTGAAATAACTGTTGGTACGGGATGTCGCAGTATGCGGTGACGCCGCGCTACCACCTTCACACGTGGTATAGACAGCAAATGGCAGGGCCAGGCTGTCGGCCGGCGGACTACCGAGCAGGCGGCGCGCCGCTGGGTTGGCATAGCTGATTTCAAGATCAGCACCGACTACCAGTATGCCCTCCCCCGTCGTATCCAGAATCGACGAGTAGAACTCCCGCGCCTGATTGATCTCTTCATTTATGCGCTGCAATTGCATACGTGCATTCTGCAATTCCAGCAGGCTGGCTACCTTGGCCAGGAGGATTTCGCTACGGAGCGGTTTCGTGAGGTAATCAATCGCGCCGGCTTCGTACCCTGCCATCATTGCGACATCGGTATCCATATGCGCAGTCAACAGCAATACCGGGATATCTCGGGTACGGCGATTGCTCCGCATCAGGCGCAGCACTTCAAAACCATCCATGCCCGGCATCTGTACATCCAGCAGCACGAGGGCAACGGTTTCTTTCAGCAGGATATCCAGCGCTGCTTCCCCACTGCTAGCCGAAAGCAGGCGGCGCGTCCCATCGTCCAGCAATGCTCTTAGACTAAGCAGGTTGGCGGACAAGTCGTCGACCAGCAACAGGGTGGGCTGGACAGGCACAAAATCGCTCATACCAACGCTCCCGACTAACGCCGGCAGCCCCGCCATGAACTCATTTCATTGCCTATTAATATCTCGCTCAACGCTGCCCACGAATGAAACCGCACTGTCATACCACCTCCTGAATACGCAACCCGGCACTCTCCCCGATGCCTTTTTGGTTGCGCTGTTAACTTCCCGGAGCCTGTACACGATCCTGCTAGCACTACAACGATCGTAAAGTGGCCCTTGTGAGTCTTTGCTTTTTCTTAGAACCTGTTCACAGTCTTGCTACGCAGCTGTAATCAGGGTTTGTGTGCTGCTCAAAATCCTCATGTACCTCAGTACATGCCGGTTTCTGCGTTGCGTTTCATCCTACTGACCACAGTTCGTGAACAGACTCTATTAGGAAGGTGCACCGGAACAAACCCCCTTCCTTCCCTGCGGGCGGGGCATTGTAGCCTCGGTCCCCTCTCCCACAACGGCTCAACAAGAATATTAAGCAGCTTCCCCGGTTCCTACTGATTAGAAAACCACGCTTGTGGGGCAATAGTTCATTTATATATTGATTCCAGCTATCAAACAGGAAGAACGTGGGGCGTCAAACCTGAAGCATCGCTACAGCCGACTAGCGGTGGGTTGATGGGTATATGTCACGCTGGTTATGCTGGCTTAGAACCTGTTTACGATCTTGCTGCGCAGCCGTGATCAGGGCTTATGTGCTGCTCGAAAGCCCCCCGCAAGGGGGACGCCGAACTGCTAAGGTGCTCCACACCAAGAAGTTCGCAGCCCTCATGTACCCAAGTACATTCCGGTTTCTGCTCAGCTCTGCGCCCTGCTGACAGCTGCTCATGACAGATCTCATCAGCAGTTCTTACATACAAGCTCGATCTGTCATCAAATGCAAAAGACCCGGCTGATCTGCCGGGCCTGAAACACTGCCATAAACTAAGCTGCAAACTGAGTACTTACTTTGCCTGAGTCGCCCCTCCCAAGCGGATCGTATGATCCAACAAGGCAGCGTCACCGGGTTCGCCATGCCCAGGCACTACAATCCTGGACTTGGGGTAGGCCGTTTTCACACGGGAAACACTTCTCGGCCAAGCAGCCATATCTGAATCTTTAACAGGCACCAGTGAAGTCTGATCTGCCGACTTGATCAAACAACCACCGAATATGATTTTGGATTCAGGAAGCCAGACAACGATGTTATCCGGCGCGTGACCCTTACCTGGATAAAATAGCTCCATGTCGTTGCCCAATTTCTCCAGTTCTTCGAAAGTTCTATCAGGCTGTGGTTTGCCATTCTGCTGGGCCAGCTGGGCCGTTAAATTCACACCATGGACAGGGATTTTCTTGTCCAATAAAACACTGATACCGCCCATGCGGTCATTATGCGAATGTGTAACCACTGCAGCAGTGACGGGTAACTTTATATTGCGGGCAATCCAATCCAATAACACCTTGGTTTGTTCATTTGACCAACCGGTATCAACGAGAATAACGCCATTCTTTGTTTTCACAATCAAGCCATTGGCTGGAACACGTTTACCGTCTGGCATAACTTCATCGGTAACGTGACGCCATACATTTTTGGCAAGCGGAACGATGCGTATGTCTGAATTGATGGTCGTCGGTCCATGATCATCATGGGCATAAGCAGGCGCCAGCAAGCATAGCCCCATCAAACCAACCCATAAACGCCGGAAATAAGCCCCAGCTTTTCCTGGCTGCACTAGCTGGCCTTCTGATTTAATTTCTACTCTATTCGCAGGCGTATCTGAACGAAAGACAATAGACTTTCCTGCCATGCTGAATACAACCCGCCACACATTCCCAACCATAGAACTCTCCTGATCAAACAGTACTTTGCCACTCGATGAGTGACCAATCGAATATCGGTGCAATGCTAAGTAAAGTAATTACCCGGCATCATTAAAGCCCGCTTTTCATAAGCGCTGCACAGGTCAGTACATTAACAAAGACAGGAATAAAGCCAATTGGTTTTACCGTATCGCTTGTAACCAGAAGAGGGGGAACCCATGTAAAAAATTTGCCAGCTACTAATTAGCTGGCAAATTAAATAAGCGTCAAAATAAACATCAGTTGGATTAATCAGGAAATATCAAACTCCAACTTAGGGGCAGGTCGATCCTGAATCTGCCCATGGCTTTCAAAACTACCACCTACACGATTGCCAGTTGCATCCTCCAGTTCCGGATGCAACATCAACCGGTAACGGGCTTGCTGCCATGTACGCTTAGGCGTGAAAGACCAGATATTCTCGTCCTCAAGCAGTTGCGCCCGCCCTTCAACACGGTGCCCAGTAGCATCGGCCACTGCAATCAAAACATTGGCGCTGGCATCGATTGGCGCATCGAGGCGTACAAACAGCGGCGCTTTTGTCCCAGCCTTGGGCGTAGAAATACGCCAATCTGCAGGTTCTGGCCCCAACCTATCCTCCATTTCTACGTGCCAATGCGCCAAAACCTCGCCATCAAGCAGCAAGTCGACCTCGTCACCCGTGTTTAATATCGGCCCCAGTTGTTGACGCGCCACCAGACCGGTTTTCACACGCCCAGGATGTAACAAGACCGTCAGAACCTGTTGGTTGGGCGACCATAGTTCCCGCTCGAGAAACGGGTGTTCAAGCAGACGGCCATCTGCACTGCGTAAGCTGAGGCGTGGCAGAACCCGTTCACTTTGGGGTTGCGTGAACCGGATATAAAAACGCAATAGATTCGCCGGCACCGGCCCAGACGTCGGCATTACCGACTGGGCCCGTACATTCAGCGACAAGCACAGAAGAAGCAGCAGGAATCTCATGGCTTGATCAAATCGCTAAAGCCCTCTCCCTGCATCAACATGTCTTGAAATGGCTTCAGGTTCTTGCGCGTCCATTCTCCGTACTTGTAATCGGCAAAGACAAAGTCAGAGATAAAGTCACTTAAACGGAAATTAGCCCCCTTAACAAAGCTGACCAGTTGCGTCGTATTGCGCTGCAAGTGGTGACGTAGTGCGAGCAACATGGAGTCATTCAATTCGGCCGTGCGGACCACCCCTACCAATGGTGCGGAGTTCGAAGTAACTCCTGCGGTCTGGCCGATAGGTACTGGGGCATCCAGGCCAGGTTTGGCGTAAGCGGCCTCGATTTCCGACATTGGAATCACATTTGCGCCACGCTGGTAATTTGTAATGACCAAGTAATCCGCGCTTTGCCCATCCTGCCCCTGAACACGGGTCATCATCATCGATGCAGGCTCGTTGCCATAGCCCAGTTCAGCAATGGTCTTGCCTTTGACGTGTGCACCATCTTTCAGATCATCCAGTGCAAATACCACGAGCGGCGTACAGGTATAGGCGGCAATCAGATACGGTTTGTCGCCCGATTGTGCAAATTCCATCACCTCTATAGGTGCACGGGTTTCCATTTGGTTGTGGATAGTGTGATACATCTCCACTGTCGATATGCTCATACCACTAAATGGGTATCTCACCCGACGTAGTGTCGAGGCAAAAGACTGATTGGAGAGACCGGCAACAAATAGCTCTCCATCATGCCATTTCATATCCGTAACGGTCAGGCTACGTTGGGGGATATCATGCCAAAAGGTTGCTTTTGGGTCTGGTGGGTTGGCAATATCCAGACTCGAAGCTACTTTCTTTAAATCGATGCGGCGTACTTTCTGATCCGCCGTTACCGACACCAGTAGCGGGGCTTTATTTTTCCCAACACTTGCCGCAACAAACGCCTCGGCAGCACCTCTACGCATCACCATGTCTTCAATCGTGATGGGAGCGTGAATCTTTAGCGCCTGACCAACCAAGCCGCTCAAATCATTAATATTGAATGGGCCAGCTTTAGCATTAGCGCTGGTAGGTACATCAAGCGCATGTAGTTTTGCCGCCTTCCAGTCGGCGACAAATAGAATATTGTCTGGCCCTACTGCAATACGTGAAATTGATTGTATGGTTGCAACACCGGCAATAGTCGTCATACCAATTACAAGCAGCACCATCTGCATCAGAAATTTGCCTAGCAAAATCCTCATTACAACCTCCCAGTTATTATGAAACAAGGTTTGAGTGTAACTGCAGTACTCTCTATTCTTTTAATCAGGCAGTTCAAGATGATATAAGAAAACCTGGAATTCCTAAGTAAAATCCGGATTTCATCAGTACATTAATAAAGTATCAATCACTATTTAAATACCATGGGCTCAAATATATAAAGGATAAGAAAAGCATAGCTATGTAGAAAGCAGTAACGTCTGGAAATGGGATATAGCCATGCAGCAGATAGATTTCTTCCCTCTCTTCCCTATGCCGATATAGCTTGGTACAGAAGATGTACCCGCATCGCTTGTACATAAAGCAACAAGACTACGGCGCACATTTGTTCTGCATTCACGATGGTTTCCACGCAACACATGTGTCGCAAACCTCACCGTTCATAAGTATGATGGCATGCTTCCAGCCGCTCCGGCTCTGTCAGCAATGCCTATAGGATGAGCTTGTACTTTTCATAAAAGTGCAGCAGATAAACGAAAGACCCCCATTCTGCTTTTTTTATATTTTCCTTCATAGAAATGGATTGATTGATGAAATTTCCTGCCAAATTTCTGGCGTAGTTTGCATTTAGCCATGCTATTTGCTCAAACAAGGAATCTGCCATGCCTATTCAATTTCAAAAAACCCTTATTACCCCAAATAACCTCAGCATGATGGAGCAGGATATTGCCAAAAGCGCAAGACAAAATCGCCCTAACATTGCTACATTAGCCGAAAACCTAAAAGAAAACACCGGCGTGGTTACCCAGCACCTTATATCGCTTCAACAGGTCGCACACGACCACAACTGTATTATTGGCATTCGACCTGTCGATAAAATGGCAACGGGGTTAATTGAGGAAAGTCATCCAACCAAAGGGTTTCATATAAAAGGCAAGAGTGCATCCTGGGGACCACAAGCGGGTTTGATTTGTGTAGATCAACGCTACAGTAAATTAGAAAATACGCCTGATCAGATTGAAAAATTCAATTACCAGACTCAACAATGTATAAAAGATGGCTATGCTGTCGCCGTCCCATTAGTTATATCTGCAAATCGACTCCATGCATTGCAGGAAGCCGGCCTGATTGGTGAACGATCACGTGAAAATACCCAGGGGGTAATAACGTTTAGTGCAAAAGCACCCAGTGGCCAGATATATCAGTTTGAAGGGACACGTAAAGGACAGGACTTTGTAATTACCAGTAACGGTGAACCCATTACCGTGCTGGCACCCAAAGCTGATGCCAAAGCATTTACTGCAGATTATGACTTATTGGTCATTTCCCCACATATAAGCGATGTCGGATCTCAAGATAATCTATTGGTGCCTGATGTCTCCCACAACGTATTCCGTTCAAAGATCAACCAATATCGAGGCATACCCTCAAATGTCTATCTGCTGAATGATTACTTGAATGCAAAGAGTTTTCATGCAAAGGAAGATGCTGATCTCGGCAATGCATCAATGCGGGTCCGGAATATGATTCCTGTCATCAATCAGGCTCTCGTAGGTGTTGGAGAGGCTGTTGTCCACCACAGTACCGACTCAGGCAGTCCCGCAACCGATATCAAAGCAAATTAGCCGGCCACTTTCGCATTACCAATGAAAATTGGACCTTTTGATGAAGTCTGCATCATCAACAATAAGGAAGAGTTCGCCCAACTAGTGCAACAGACTAAAGACCATGGCTACCATATGCAGCTGAATCCACTGTGGGAGGAGGAAGTAAAAAATGGGCGGCGAACCGAATTTGTGGATGCAAAAAACCACTTACAACAAACCCTGAAGCTAGATGGCATCTTACCTCGGCCCACTCCTTCAAGAGCCTAAAGTCAGTTGGCGTAGTGCAGCTACGATCGGTAACATATGGATGGCACGCTTATCATCTATTCCAACGTGTCTGTCTTAAAGCCTGTTCACGACACCGTTATTCGCGATAGATCGTGAACAGGTTAGAAATGCTTCGCGATAAAACTGACGAATGCGGAAAACCCGGGAGAGGACCGATCAATCACCCATCTGATCCACTTGCTGTCTTCGAACAGCTTTTCCTGCTTTGGCGGTGGCATCCAAACCGACATCTCACTACGGATATGCTTTTCAATAAAGGCTGACATCCGCTGAACTTCCGTCTCGACAGAGCGAAGTGTCACACTTTTTGCGTCACCACCACCTCGCAAGCCACGGTCTACTTCCGCCATTTGAGCAAATATCTTGGTAGAAGCCTTAACCAGTAAGCCCTGTATTTCGGTAAGCAGCAAATTTGTATCCACACCGCGTTCCTTAGCCAAGGAAACAGCGTCTTTGATTTCCTGAGTTGCCAATGCTTCCAGAAATGGGTCGATATAACGCGACCAGAAGACAGCACGTGGGGTGCCCTGGAAATCGAGATCTTGATAATTGATTTCCTGTCCGTTGAACCTTTTTACACGGAATGGCGCGCCGGACTTCATAAAAATCCAAGGCGTAACCTGCTCTCTGACAAGCTGCTCGACAGCATCATCAATGCGTTTCTCAAACGTCAGGTAGAGCGAAGTCGACAAGTGGGTGACGCCAAATTAAAAGTAGATGTAACCAGGCTCGCGTAATTAACAAGATAACTTGTCTGGCACATCACACCACCACAAAACGAGGAACGGTATGAAGTTCTTTCTTGCCGCTATTTCCAGGCAAAGCTAAGGACGCATTTAGCATCAGCTTTCGGACGCTACTCTATTCATTCAAGAAACCCAGTCCGTCAAGTATTCAGATTGAAAGTGCCTGCCCAATTAGCAATGCCGTACACAAGCACAGATGCTCTCCTTCATATGGATGAGGGCTGCATCAGGCGCATGTGCTATGCCTGTCACAGGCGAACAGCGACTGCGATTCAGTACAACTGACCGCTGCAACCACTTGAATCGCTCACCTTTGACCGGGCTTTGTCGATCATCGTTTGCCTACTTGACCAGTAGGTGTGACAGGATCGCGTTTCCTACTGCCTCCGGCACAGGCCGACATTTGATCAGGAGGATATAGACATGAGTAATGCATCATCGTCCGACAAACTTCAGTATGGCTTCCCTACACCCGGTCCACAGGACCCATCTGGTCAAAAGGTGATGGACCATGTGTTCTTCTTGTCCAACGCCGGTTGGAAACAAGCCCGCGAAGAAAATACCTACGACTATGTCATCGTAGGCTCTGGTTTCTGCGCGCTCGCATTTGCTGAAAGAGCCCTTAAAAATAACCCACTAAGCCGTATTTTGATTGTTGAACGTGGGTCGTTTTTCCTACCGGAACATTTTCAGAATCTGCCACTGCCATTTAAAAATACCCTCGGGGGAATGTCCGAAACATTCCCATGGACACTTTCCTCTGTGACAGCACAAGGGAAAGAAGGCGGTTATATCCGATGGCAACACGGCATGGTGCCATTCTTCGGCGGTCGCTCCACATTGTGGAGTGCGTGGTGCCCCCGCCCGAATGAACGGGAGATGGAGGGGTGGCCTGCCTCAACGATGCGTGCAGCCGAAGAAAACTTCATCACAGCCGAGACCTTGCTGCGGG
The DNA here is from genome assembly GCF_052601015.1 of Chitinimonas violaceus. Classification (NCBI taxonomy): domain Bacteria; kingdom Pseudomonadati; phylum Pseudomonadota; class Betaproteobacteria; order Neisseriales; family Chitinibacteraceae; genus Chitinimonas; species Chitinimonas violaceus. The sequence continues at coordinate 23,644 of NZ_JBQXDJ010000037.1, forward strand.
TAAAGCCGGCAGACCAGATCGACAAGGGAAAGAGTGACGCTGAGCTACGGCTCGTTTCCATGAAACGGCCTGTCTATGGGCAACTACAGCAGCGGGTACAAACGCTGTTGAAGGATGGCTACTCGAACGTTCCCGGTGTCTATCGTACGGAAGCTGCACCGTTGGCCTGTGCATCCGAAGATATCAACGGCGTCGACTTTCAGAAATTCTCCACGCCTGGGGATCTGCTCTCGATTGCCAGCCTACATAACGCCACCACCAACCACGGTCGGTTAGACATCGTGAGTCAATGTACCGTCGAGAGGGTAGTACAGCAGGGGGGTACAGCAACAGCGTTACAAACCTCGCGTGGTGTACTGCCACTTGGTAACGCAAAGCTGATCCTCGCCATGGGAACGTTGCCACCTACCACCCTAATCCGCAATTCGTTTCCCGACGCGCCAAATATTGGCGAGCGATTCTCTGCACACTTTATCACTTCAGTCGTTGCCCGCGTTCCCAAGGAGGACCTGGACCCAGGTAGCCAATTCGGTGACCTTGAGCTCGGCGCATGCTACATCGCCGGGACGGGACCAAAAGGATATGCCCAGCAGTATCACATTCAGCTGTCGGTACTGTGGGACAAGTACCCGATAAAAAATGCCGGTATCGCTTTGCGCTATATGCCCGATGTCGTCGCAACCGCCTCAATGGCGCAACTACAGTCATCCGAAGGCTATGTGGTGTTTGTGTGTGCCGTGCTGGGTGAGCTCGACTACAAGAACGAGCAGAATTGGTTCCGCGGAAACAGCCAGGATAACAATCCGACAACCAATTCACTGCTGCAGATTATCGAAAACAAGAGTGACCAGGAAACCTGGAATGCCATGGATGAAGGCACATTTGGCATACTGGAAAAAGTACTCTCTACCGGCAGGATCCAGTACTGGCATGGCTCACCGGATCAGGGCGAATGGAGCGTCGAACGGCCATCGGCGTCGCAACGTCGTGTTGATGCGCTAGTACATGAAAGCTCGACACTACACATCGGGGAAGATGCCGACGCACCAGTCGACTTGGACTACCGCCTGAAAGCCGCCACAAACGTCTACATCACAGGAGGAGCACTCTGGCCGCAAGGTGGTTCCTGGAACCCGACCATGACCATGGTGGCACTGACACAAGACTTGGCAGATAAGCTTACCAACCAACCGAGGCCTAGTAAAAAGCCATAAAAGCGCAAGGAGACACCATATCGAATGAAACAGCGAAAGCCTCTATCGCCTGGTATCCCTATAACTTCAGTAGGGATACCCGGGACTGCAGGCTGGATGTCATGCAAATATCCTTTGTAATAAGCTCACTGGCGCTGTCCATTGCCTCCAGCGGCAACTAAGGTAGAAGAGCCGGGGTGGGAAGCAACCACCGGCAGCAGCCAGCCTAGGCTGGCAACGTCCAATTCCATGAGAGGAGCAGTCCATGTCATCGTCCACCGCACTACCCGGTGGTGCCCCCTTATTGCGCGCCCCTACACCTGCCGGAAATTTTCTGCTGGGTCATCTGAAACCCTACCGGGCCGATATGCTGGGCTTTCTGTCCCATAGCCGCGCAGAACTTGGCGATATCTTTCGCATTCGCCTGGCGACACGCAGCATCCATATTCTTGGCCATCCCGACATGGCTGAGCAGGTACTGATCAAGGAAAGAGAGCATTTCGGCAAACTGTCAGAACTAGGGGGAAAGCACGAGATCGGCTTAGGGCTGGTTCTGGGCAAAGGTCTGGTGACCAACTACGGGGAATCCTGGCGACGCCAACGGCAGATGATCCAGCCCATATTCCACAAGGCGCAGATCGCCACAATGGCCGAGGCAATGACCGATGCCGGTAACCGCTTGCTTACCCGCTGGCAGCAGGTCTTTCAACCTGGGCAGGCAGTGGACATCTCGCAAGAGATGATGCGTGTCACTGTTGATGTCGTGGGCCAGACCATGTTTGGTGCAGACCTGTTCGACAAAGCCGATTTCGTCGGCGCGCGCTTTCCCTTACTCCTGCGCTATGCCTTCGACAGCCTGAACAACCCCTTTATGTTGCCGCGCAAATGGCCAACACCGCGTAACCTGGCATTCAAACAATCCATGCGCGAACTCGATAGCCTGCTATACGAGCTCATCAACAAGCGCCTGGAAGGTGGTACACCACGTGGCGACCTGCTCGACATGCTGCTTGCCGCACGCGACCCGGACAATGAAGAAAGCATGTCTGTCCAACAGCTACGCGATGAAATCGCCACCATATTCGGCGCGGGGCACGAGACCACAGCCAACGGACTGACCTGGACCTGGTATCTGCTGTCGAACCATCCGGAGGTACGCAGCAAGCTGCACGATGAGCTCGATACCGTACTGGGAGGTAGAACACCAAGTTATGCCGATCTGCCCCAATTGGTCTTCACCAAGGCTGTGTTCGAGGAAGCATTGCGGCTATTTCCACCGGCTCCCTTACTACCCCGGGCAGTACGGCAAGATACAGCTGTGGCGGGCTTTGGCTTACAGCGCGGCGACTTTCTCATGGTGGACTGCGATCTGCTGCATAAGCACCCCGCTTTCTGGCGCGAACCCGACCGCTTTGACCCAGAACGCTTCATGCCCGGCGCGGCGCAGTTACAGCACCACCGCTGTGCCTACCTGCCATTTGGCGCAGGTCCACGCGTATGCATCGGTAACCACTTCGCCATGATGGAGGGTCAACTGCTGCTGGCCCAGATTGCCCAACATTACGACTTACAGCTACAGCCCGGTCAAACCATCAAGAAAGAAGTGGCCGTTACCATGCGGCCACGTTACGGGATGCTGATGACACTTGTCAGGCGCTAGCTGTGGCTGCATCCTGCTGACAGCAGGGTAACTCAGGCTCCTGAACCCGTTACAAACCGCGCGCCGGCGTTTAAGGAGCAAGTAAAGCTTGCGCGCGGAGTAACCACACCGTCTTTAACGATGGATGTACGAACAGTGAGTTTATCGTCTGGGGTAAGACGGTAGCGAATGTGCTCCGTCTTAAGCTTTTCATCGGGGCTCAGGGTCTCGTGCACATCAGAAAATGCGATATAGGTATCGCCCGGTATCATGAAACTGTTGATACGGTACCCGCTCTGCACCTTGGGCCCTGACTGATCCTTACTTGCCTCCACGGTACATTGCGCCAAATCCAATAAGACAGTGACCTGCTTGCCTGCCAGTAACGTCGCTTTCACATCGGCATAATGCGCCAGTGCGCTTGCATCGTCACAAGCGTTGGCAGCACTGATTAACGACATGGAAATAAATAAACTGCAAATAGTTTGTTTCATAGGTTCAAGTCCATTGCGTTTACATTTGAAGCGAAAAACAGCTGAAGGGTGAATGTACCATGCCCATCCACAGTACCAGGGCCATACAAGTCCCTTTCCGGGGAAAGCTTCATTGCTTGGCTGAACAATCCATGGCAGAAGATAAACGCTTCTTGATGGCTTGCATTTTCTGCGGAGAGTCCGCCAATACCGCATCTATCCCAAGGCAGGCAGCTGCTTGATAGTCTTCTGCACTGTTAATGCCAATTGCCAGGATATTCACCTTCCCAGTAGTGTTAAAGCAATCTACAGCGGCTGGCGTCCATAACCGTGCATTTACAGGCGAGCGCCCTTCACCCAATGTAAAGGACTCCACAAGCTGAACCTTGCGACGGTATTCAAACGCCACCCAGCTGCCGGTTTTGGGCGGCGCCACGCATTCTTGCGCAAGCGCAAAGCCAGCGAGTCGGCCACGGGTCTGGTCGCGCGATTCAAAAAGCGTTGCCTGTGGGAACTTCGCGAACGCTGCCTGATACGAAGCATCGGTGGAATAGATCAACACACGGCGCCAAGCCTGGGCTGTATCCAGTACCTGTGCGACAGCTTCTGCTTGCGGACCAGCTGGCAACGCCTTCATGTCGAGAACAAGCGGTACCGATGCCGGCACCGCCTTTAATGCCTGCTCCAAAGAAGGAATGGGCAGGGGTTGCGCGCGGTATGGATAATTCTTCGATCCATCAGGATCAATGCGGGCAAAGTGCCACCCAGCATTTAGCTGTTGCAGCTCGTTGAAAGTTTTTTTGGTGACAGGCCCAGCACCTTCTGTATTGGCCGCCAAATCGGCAGGCCGGTAAAGCACCGGCACACCATCGCTGCTGAGTTGTACGGTCAACCATATTGCGTCGGCACCATTACGCAGCGCACCATCGATAGCTGTCAGCGTATTTTCCGGGCAATCGTCTGCACCAGCCCGATGCGCGATAACTAGCGGTAATGACTTATTGTTATGAGCCAACGACCTGCCGGCCTGATTCATCGGGGGCGTACTACAAGCACTTACCCCTACCACCACAGCAGCCAGACCAAGCGACGACTTCAAGATTCGATAAATATCCGGTGGGCACAGAATAGGCATAGATAAGCGCAGTAAATAAGGAGGAATAAGAACCTGTTCACAGAGAACGGGCACGACTTAGCAGCTCTTAACAACGATACAGGGGTGGAAGTACCGTCAGAATGCGCATTTACCCCTAATCACGTTGCCTTGCTTCTCCCCAGGCTTGTAATGGTTCGACGATCTAGTATTCCCCTCCAAAAAAAGCAGGCCGCGATGAAGCTGCGGCCTTAATTGGAGAATTCCACTGAGTACCAATCCACAACCTTGCTGCGCAGCCGTGATCAGGACTTATGTGCTGCGCTGCGCCCTGCTGACAACCGCTCGCGTCAGATTGTGAACAGGTGTTTAGAGGGCAAGTAACAATTGATTGGCCATCCCATCCAGACTGTAGGTTTAGCCCAGGATCTACAGATTATTCAATACCACTCCCATTGCTGCCACGGCACCACCCAGCTTTCCGCCGGGAACAATGCCGGCGCCCCATCAGCCGTATAGGTCAAAGCAGACCGCGGGTATGCCGCATTGATCAACCTACTGTTTTCAAAACGCCATTCAGCGATGGCCCGAATTGGTTCTTGCGTAGTACATGCTGTGGCTGTATTGAGGTTGGCGTAGTCCTGCCGATTGGCAAAGGGGCCTGATACAGCGAGACAATGAGACGCCGCCATATTGAACAGGCGGCCATTGGCTTGCTCGTTTTCGCCCTCCTTTGCCCACAACTGCAGCGGATTCCTACTATCACACGGCGCGACTCTTACCCCCATCTCCTCATCTTTCGATGCAACCGAGGCAACCCTATCGGTATCAGCCGATGCGCGCTGGATGTTTGAAGCAAGCCGCTTTGCTTCCAAGCAATATTGCTGTGTACTACCTGCAGGCTTATAGCGTGAGACCAATTGCCGGAACGACCGTGACAGACAGACTGGATGCACAGGCGTAACAGTGAATACAGCCACGCCGGTTTTACCCTCAGCAGTACCAAAGTGGACAAACACCCTGTTGTCGTCCCAGATCACCGGGTTCAAATCAGCTGATGCATCCGGTTGTACATGGACCTTTAGCGTAAATTGATTCCTTACCCGTTGCAGGGCTGTCACCACAATGTGTGGATTCAGGCTCTCAACCCTGGGTTTCCCAACAAGCTTGGCATCAGGTGAAATCTGCAGCTCGACTTCCCCTGTCATACCATCCGCCAGTATCAATTCATACTTGCTGAGCGCCGCACTTAATCCATTGTCCGTTGGTACAGAGGGCGTATCTGAGCTGCTCCCATACAGCACAGCGAGCGCGGCAATGTCACCACTAGAGAGGGTAGGACGGGGCCAGGACCGTACCTTGGCAGTACGATCACGAAGGGTAACCCCCTGCTCAGGTCCATACTGCATGACGGAATCGACGTCATACGGGCCTATATGTAAGGCATACCCAGCAGGTTGCAGGTTCTTGAAATTCATCGAAGGAATGTCGGGCGCACAAATATCACCACCCTTGCTGTAACCCAAGGGATTGGCGATGCGAGGTGGCGCCTTCACCTTCACATGCTCGTCGCGATCCAAGCGTTGATGCTCATGCCCAAACCCGACCGTATGCATCAACTCATGCAAGGCAATACCCACTTCCTGGCAGCCTGGACTCAATATGAGTTCCTGTGGCCCACCACGCATGCCCAAGGTGGTATGGCAATCACGGATTAGTCCGTTGGTACCAGGGGAGTACTCACCCGAAGGATCGGCAGCGACATCGGCCAGGTAGACATAGTCCTTTTCATCTGTCCGCTCCACAAAGCGTACCGCACTGTTCTCGGCAATGTGTCTGGCGGCTGCAAGAAACACCTGCCGTGCTTTTGGCGATGCATTCGTCAATACATAGGGAATCGTACGCGTGGGCCATCGACGATCCACATTGGCAGTCATCGCCCGCTTCTCTCGTTTTAATGAGGCTTCCGGTACATCACGGTTCACCGAGGGGGCTATTGCCGAGGGGGATAACTCAGCAGACTGAACCGTTACGGCCGTAAGAAGAGACAGGAAAATCGGCTTGGAAAACATCGTCACTTCGCCGTTAAACAAGGGCATATTGCACATCCTTTACGCTCAAAGAACCTGTTCAAGGTCTGCTCCGCATCGGCAATACGGTGTTGAAAACACTTTCGGCATGCTCATTTACCATGCGTAAACGCCGCTTCCTCGGCTGTTTCCACCTTGCCTCGCTTTAACTCGCGAGACTTTGAACAGCTTCTAAGACAGATTAGATAACGCTCTCAGAACCTGTTCAAAACCTATCACGAGCAGCTGCCAGCAGGGCGTATAGGGCTCTGATCACTGCTGCGCAGTAAGGTCATGAACAGGTTCTTTTCGGCGCTTGTATGAACTCCCTGATCAAATCTTGGGACTTGGGCGAATACCACGCGATTCTGGTAGCCGTACCTAGTCGAGGAATATCACCGCAGAAGGACTGTGGATGTTTAGGTAGGCAAAGATAATTAGAACCAGCAATCACTTGAAATGCTGCATGGCTTTGAACAAGTTCTTCGTTACAAGCCCCGGCAGATATCCCACTGATAGCGATCGATCCTACAGATAGCGAACAATAAGCTTGCATTGCAACTATTTGGCTTTACGTACGACAAAAGATAATTTGATTAGAACTTTCTTCTTAATGAAACTTTTCCGTCGAAAGCGTGTACTTGTTTATCTACTTACCGTGGTGTTACTGGGAATTGGGGGCTGGAAAGCCTTTTTTGATGCGCCTGACCCCCCGCAACATCTGACAACACCCGTTGCAAGGGAAGACCTGAAGCAAGAAGTATTGGCCAGCGGCATCCTGAAAGCCGTCAAGCAGGTAGACGTCGGTGCACAGGTAAGCGGCCAACTGAAAAAACTGTATGTCGAAGCCGGCAGCACCGTTAAGAAGGGCCAACTGCTTGCGGAGATCGACCCGGAGCAGGCACAGAACGGGCTCAAAGGCACGCAGGCGAATCTGGATCATCAATTGGCGCAGCGTGACGCTACACTGGCAAGCCTGCAGCAGGCCAAGCAGGAGCTGACTCGTCAGCAGGCCATGATGCGCGATGAATCCACAACGCAAAAATCGCTTGAGGCTGCCTTGGCAGAGGTCAAGAAACAGCAAGCGACGCTGCTTGGCCAGGAAGCGCAGATCCGCAAGGCACAATCCGAACGAGATAAAGCAAAAATTGATTTGAGCTTTACCCGTATCTTGGCGCCCATGGATGGCGAGGTAATCAGCATCGAAACCCAGGAAGGGCAGACCATCATTGCCGCGCAACAGGTGCCGGTCATCCTCAAGCTGGCGGATCTTTCCACCATCAGGGTGCGTGCCCAGGTGTCCGAAGCCGATATCATTCGCGTGAAGTCGGGTATGGACGCCTATTTCACGCTGCTGGGGGACTCCGAGAAGCGTATCAAGGGACAGGTACGTAGCATTGAGCCCAAGCCAGAAAAAATCAACAACGCCATGTTTTATAACACGCTGTTCGATGTACCCAATCCAGACCGACATTTGCGGGTGGACATGACCGCGCAGGTCGGTATCCTGGAACGGGAGGTTCGGCAGGCATTGGTAGTTCCGCTATCCGCACTTGGCCCTGCGGCAAAGGATGGGCGGTATCCGGTAGACGTCAAGAAAGCAGATGGGAAGCTTGACCCTCGGCAGGTACGTATTGGTTTAAAGACAGCAACACGTGCCGAGGTGCTGGAGGGGCTGAAGCTTGGAGAGCTGGTGGTGACGCGCGTCAGCCATAAGCCGAGCGAGGATAGTTCCGTCTCGATAGGTTTCTGATGACTACACCACTTTTACAGTTATCCCATGTCTACCGCCGTTTCCCCTCAGGCGACAGTGAAGTGACGGTGCTGGATGACATCAATCTGACCATAGAGCATGGCGAGATGCTCGCCATCATGGGGGTTTCCGGTTCGGGTAAGTCCACCCTGATGAATATCCTGGGATGCCTGGATACACCAACATCAGGGCAATACCAGGTTGCGGGCCAGGATATCGGTACGCTGGACAGCGATGCGTTGGCCAAGCTCCGGCGCGAACATTTTGGTTTTATCTTCCAACGCTATCACCTGTTGCCGCATCTGACTGCGCAAGGCAACGTGGTCATGCCCGCAGTCTATGCCGGGGACAAAAAGGAAGAGCGTACGCGGCGTGCCGACGCTTTGCTCGAACGATTGGGGCTGGGCAACAAGCATGCATACCGGCCAAGTCAGCTTTCCGGTGGGCAGCAACAGCGCGTATCGATAGCGCGGGCATTGATGAACGGCGGAGAAGTGATCCTGGCAGATGAGCCCACCGGTGCGCTGGATAGTCATAGCGGCCGTGAGGTGATGTCGATTCTCAAGGAATTGAACGCTGCCGGGCACACCATCATCATCGTCACGCACGATCCAGGTGTTGCTGCCCAGGTACCGCGCACGGTGGAAATTCAGGACGGGCGGATTCTCCGTGATGTGCGGCAAGCAGAAACAAACGCACCCAAAATTACTGAGCAACGCCTCGCGCCAGTAACACGTCCGGCCTCTGCCTGGTGGGGGCGCTTCAGCGAAGCATTCGTGATGGCATTGCGTGCCATGCTGGCTAACCGCCTGCGAAGTGCATTGACCATGCTGGGTATTGTTATTGGCATTGCCTCAGTGGTGTCTATCGTTGCGATTGGGGAAGGGGCGCGCAACTATGTGCTGGATAATTTCCGCGCTATCGGTACCAGCACCATCGATATCTACCCCGGCCGTGACTTTGGTGATGACAAGGCTGAGGGCGTCCGCAGCCTGAGCCAGGGGGATTTGGCTGCGTTGGTAGCAGAACCCTACGTAGATAGCGTTACGCCAGTTTCTGCGCTCAATTTGCGTTTACGGGCTAGTAACGCAGACGTGCGAGCTAATTTGCTTGCGGTAGGTGAACAATTTTTCCAGGTGCGTGGCATCAAGTTGGAACGAGGTAGGGGGTTCGATGCCGAGGATATTCGCGAGCGGCGGCCGGTACTGGTAATCGACGACAATACGCGGCGCAAACTGTTTGGGGATACCGACCCACTAGGCCGTATCGTATTGGTCGATACCATGCCGGCCTATGTCATTGGTGTGACTGAGGTGGGCAACAATATGGGCCCAAGCAACAATTTGGCGGCGTATGCACCCTATACGGCAGTCGGCAGTCGTTTGCTGGGCCGTACCCATTTTGACGGCATGACCATCCGGATCAAGGAAGGGCAGCCATCAAAGTTGGCGGAACAGGCCATTATCGAGCTGCTGACACAACGCCATGGCACCAAGGATTTCTTCACATTCAATATGGACAAGATGTTGAAATCGATGGAGCGCACAAGCCGCATGTTGGCCATGCTGCTGACACTGATAGCGGTCATCTCGCTACTCGTGGGAGGGATCGGCGTGATGAACATCATGCTTGTTTCGGTGACGGAGCGCACGCGCGAGATTGGTATCCGCATGGCGGTAGGCGCACGGCAAAGCGATGTGATGCAACAGTTCCTGACTGAAGCCGTATTGGTTTGTCTGGTAGGCGGTGCAGTAGGGGTATTGCTGGCAGGGGCTGTCTGCGCCCTGTTTTCACTGTTCTTCAGCAGCTTGAAGTTGAGCCTGTCGCCGGAAGCCGTACTGCTTGCATTTGGCTGTTCGACTTTGATTGGTGTGCTGTTTGGCTATCTACCAGCGCGCAATGCCGCAAGGCTCAACCCTATCGAGGCATTGGCAAGAGAATGAAACCGTTTTATGTATTGCTATGTGCCGGCCTGCTTACCGGTTGCATGAACACCCCTTATCAACGTCCGCCACTTGTGCTGCCAGAACAATGGTCGGTGACATCAAATGCGTCGTTACCCAAAAGTGCGGATGATTGGTGGAAAAGCTTTGATGACCCTGTTTTGTTTGATCTGATCACCCAGGCCCGCTTGCGTAACCCAGATGTGATCAAGGCTGCAATCAAACTACGGCAGGCAGAACTAGATGCGGGAATGGAGGAAAACAAAGCAGGCCCCGCTGTTTCCGCCAGCCTGTCTGGCAATAGAACCTATGCCTTGAACAACCAGGGCGTCGGGTCAAAATCGGCCACCAGTAAGCTTGAGCTAAGCTATGAGGTCGACTTGTGGGGCAAGGTGGATGCCACCCTGCGCAAATCCCGCCTCAGCTGGCAAGCAACCCGTTACGACGAGCAGGCCGCCCGACTGAAGCTGGAGGCTGATGCGGCTTCGCATTACTGGACGCTGGCAACGCTGCTTACAGAGCATTCAATGAATGAGCAGGCGCTGGACGAGCAACGCCAGCTGCTGAAGCTGGCCGAAAGCCGCCTGCAACATGGCGCGGCCAGCCGTAGTGATGTGATTCAGGCTGAGCGGGCACTATTAAGTGCAGAAAAAGCGTTAAGGCAAACAGCCACGAAGATCGCTTCCCAGCGTAATAAGCTGGCGATACTGTTGGACAGGCCATTCGGTTCGCCCGAACTGAGGGTCCCTCCCCTTTCACTGCAGTCTGTGCTTCCCGCTATCAGCGCAGGTCTACCAGCGGAACTATTGTCACGCCGTCCCGACGTTATGGCCGCAGAAGTACGTTTACAGGTGGAGCTTGCAGGCATCGATGTGGCGCGTTCCAGTTTCTACCCGACCTTGTCACTCACTGGGGAGCTGGGAACGAGAAGTAGATCGCTCTCCAGCCTATTTCAAAACCCCACTGCGGCACTGGGTGCATCGCTAAGCCTGCCATTCCTGGAATTTCATAAACGAAAGCTTGAAGTGGCCAGACAACGTGCCGCCTATCGTTTAGCTGAAGTGAATTTCCGCAGTCAGCTTTATCAGGCTTTGGTCGAAGTAGACGACAACCTGCAAAGCAGACAACAGCTGCAGAAAGATGCCGATACAGAAGAGCAGACTTTGAAACTAGCCCGCCTTGACGAAACATTGACGTTCAGCCGCTACCGAACCGGGGAGGTAGAATTGAAAACCGTATTGGAAGCGCAAGCCAAGCGTAGACAAGCCGAGCAGATGCTACTGACGCAACGCCGGGACCAACTGAAGAATCTGGCGGAACTATTCAAGGCTGTGGGAGGAGCACCACAAGGGTGATGGCTAACGCAATGGGGAAGAACCTGCTGAAAGACGCGCTGTCCGACCCGCCAGGGAGTCGTTTCAAGCTTTATAACCAGATCAACATCGAAAGCTTCTTTTGCATTAAAGGGCAGTACATGTATCCGTTTTTCAGCAATGCGGTGAAGGTTTATCGCTTACCCATGCTTATCGCCAGTAACGTCTAAGCTGCCATCCAGCTATACCAGCAAGCCGGCAGTAAAGTCCAGGTCGAAATAAAACGCCAAGCACTGGCGATGGCCAGAATGAGCAGTCTACGGCCTAAGCTTTTAATTCCGCTGGTAGCTGGCGCATGCATTCTCACTCCGGCGAAAGCGAGTTCAGAGAAAGTATGGGTTACCTTAGACAGTGCAGCCTATACCCAGCTACAAAAGCTGGTTCCGGAGCTTGTCGCCGCTCAAAGCCAAATCTCTGTTGGCAATGCTGGGAGCAGCTCATCGGCATCGGCGATCCCTGAAGACACCAGATCGACGCCGAAGCTCACTCCAGAGCCTATGCACATAGTTGAAGTCGAGAAATCCATACTGCCCCGACTAAGCAAATCGATCTACAACGATGAATCGAATAGCAGTCACGGTTATACGCTGCACAGCAGTCGAGAAGCCGCAGTGGCTGTATTGCAAGGCCCTCCTACCCTGGTTGGGATCCGTCACCCAAGCTACACGATCGACAACCAAGCCATCGTGAATCCGCTGTTGGCGCAGATGCAAGACAGCAATATTGCCAGCATGATCGCTGACTTGAGTTCACATCCCAATCGCTACTACACCAGTCCCCATGGCGTGCGGGCTTCCAATTGGTTGATGCGACGCTGGCAATGGATGGCTGCGGGACGCTCTGACGTCACAGTGGAACAGTTCAATCATCGTGCCTTTCCACAAAAGTCGGTGATTCTCACCATAAACGGTACCGACAATGCTGACGAGGTTGTGGTGTTGGGTGGACATATCGATACAGTCACGGAAATTAGCGCCACCGATGAAAATCACCGTGCACCAGGGGCTGATGACAATGCGTCTGGTATTGCCAGCCTGATTGAGGCGATGCGTGTCATGCTGAACGCCAATTACAGGCCACGCCGTACCATCAAATTCATCGCTTACGCTGCGGAAGAGGCCGGTCTACTTGGTTCGCAGGATATTGCTGACAAGTTCAAAGCCGACAATGTCAAAGTGGTAGGCGTGTTGCAGCTTGACATGACCAATCACAAAGGCGCGACCAAAGATATATATATTTTTGAAGGCTACACCGATAGCCAGCAAAACACCTTCATCGCCAATCTGATCAACACCTACCTGCCGACATTGACCGTCGGTTATGGCCGTTGCGGTCGCTGCTCAGACCATGTTGCCTGGTATGACCGGGGATACTGGGCTTCCATGCCTTCCGAGGCTTCAGCGGACAAGATCAATCCTCACATACACAGCGCCAACGACACTTATGCCAACACCGGCAACCAAGCACTGCATGCGCTCAAGTTCAGCCGGCTAGGGCTTGCGTTTGCGGTGGAATTGGGTAGCGACGGACCGACCCAAAATTCCGCCGGGCAGTAAGGCACTGTTCACCATCTAACTGTGCAGCCGATCAAAACTCAAGCGCTGCTCGAAAACCCCCGCAAGGGGGTTGCCAAACTGTTAGGGGGCTTCGCCCCAAGCAGTTCCGGCCTCATGTATTCAAACTCATCACAACCCCTACGCTGTTCTGCCCCCTGCTGACAGTCATCCGTGACAGATCTTGGACAAGTTCGTACATCCGCCAGCTGTCGTTGGTTCGACTGGTGGCCCCCCAAAGCTATGACAACCATTGGCTACCAACCAGCCCTCAACTATATGACTCGCTTTGAAATGCTGCATGGGTATAACAAGACACAGCCATTTTAAAGATGTATTAAGATAAGCAATACTGATGTAGTACAGCTAGATAATGACGTATTATAATAAATAATTAGTTGGCAAAGCTATACCAATGGCAACCACAACACTCACCTTGCAACTCTACATCAATGGCGAATGGCATGATGCAGCCAAGTTCACCCACTTGGGTGATATGGGGGCATTTACTGAACCTTGCATCGTTGAGTATGAAAGGGACTTCGTCGTCGCCTTTTTTGGTGCCACAGATGAACATGCTTTGTCAGCACGTTATGAAGTCGACATGCAGCCGATCAAGCTTTCGCGCTGGCCGGCTTTCCTGCTCGACATCCTCCCACTTGGTTTTGCCGGAAACCGTATTGCCAGAGCGTATAAGGAAGACACCGGCCGTGATGCAAGTCACCTCGATCTGCTGGTGCTTGGGGGTGCCAATTCAATTGGTAATGTCCGGGTAAAGGAAGCCTGGGAACTCATGCAGGAAAAACCTAGGGTTTTTCCTGAAGGCTTTGACCTGGACGAGGTAATTCAACGCGGCGATGCCTTCATGACTTACGCCGACGAGAATGGTCTGTCCGCGCAAGCAACCAGTGGCGCACAAGGCGAAGCGCCCAAAATTCTGTTGGCCCAGGACGAGCTGGGACGGTGGCACGCAGACAGCCTATTACCAGATCATCGAGCGAGAGCGCATGTACTGGTGAAATACGCACGCGGAAACAAAGCAGAGATGGATTACACCATCCTCCGTAACGAAGCCGCCTACATGCGGCTGGCCAAAGCCATGGGCATCCGCGCCAACGACGACCTGATCTGGGAAAACAATACACTGATCATTCCGCGCTTTGATCGTGCAGTCGCATTTGGGCTCAACGCCAAACAGGCAGCACCATTATTCTGGCTGGGGGGTAATCGGGTAAAACCATTCACCACAGCAGACTCAACACAAGGCAGTGCCGTCGTCCACCGCTTCGCTCAGGAATCCCTGCTAAGCCTGGCTGGCATTGCTGAAGTCGGCGTACATATCCATCACCATCAGATGGTGAAACTACTGGCTGAACATGCAGTGGACCCGGCCGAGGAAGTTGCCGAGTACATTGTTCGAGATTTGCTGAACCTAGCTACTGGGAACAGGGACAACCACGGAAGGAACACCGCGGTAAGGAGACTCAATGGTCGGCTGGAACTGACGCCGTTGTACGACTTTGCCCCTATGTCGCTGGATCCAGCTGTCATTACCCGTTCCAGTACATGGAAAGGACTTGAAGGCTCTGCCGGACGGCTGATCCCTGACTTAACTGATGTGCTGGAACAAGTTGCCGAAGTAACAGATGGGGATGCCGGTATTCTGAATCTGGTAAAGGCACGGATTCTGGATCTGGGAGCACGCCTTGAGCACTTACCGGAAGAAGCAAAGAGCGCTGGTGTAGAAGAGTTAGTTCTCAGCCGAGCCTGTAACCAATATCGAACGGTAGTCGATGAAATTGCCAAGTTGAAGTAAGGGGTGCAGCCATGGCGAGAACCAAACTACCCAAATTCGAATCCCGCGATGCATTTTACGAAGCCGTTGCAGCGGGACGGCTCACTATCCCCGACACGATCAGGAGCATGCGCGGCATGCTAGGTGTAACCCAGAAACAGTATGCCAAGATGGTGGGTGTATCAGAAGAAGCCATCCGCCGTATTGAACAGAGTAGGATGAATCCAACCGCCGAGATGATGGATACGCTGGGTAAGCCGTTCAGATTGAAATCTGGTTTTGTCGTGGCACCCAGAAAGTGAACCTGTTCAAAGTCTTCTACGCGTCAGCCATACGGCGTTGAAAACATCCTCGGCATGCTCACTTACCAATCGTAAACTCCGCTTCCTCGGCTGTTTTCGCCTTGTTTTGCTCTAGCTAGCAAGACTTTGAGCAGGTTCTAAGGCTGGCTTCACTTTAGATTTGGCAGCATTCACGCCACTTGATGATTACGAACCACGCCATCCAGGAGGGATAAACTCGGGACAAGTGCTTCCCTCCTGACCACCGCTGGCGCCACTCGCCGCCACATTTCTGCATCCCCATCGTAGCCCTTCTGCACAAAATCAACGAATTCCTGATCGAAGGTTCCTCGTAGTGGCTCAGTTTGAAGCAGTTGCCGAATAAAATGTAATGTTATAACATTTTAAATGTGTGTGATGCATTGTCACCGTACAGCTACTCAGTCACAACCCACTTACTCAGTCATCAGGTCACCATGCCGTCTTAGCCATCAATGTGGCAGCGAATTTTCGTCGGAAGCCGGCAGTTTGCCTCCCCATCGAATCCAAGTGGGTTTACCTGAGTCCCAGTATCCATCTCTTCTTACTAAGACAACACTGTATGAACCGACCTGACCGACACACTGCCGAACAGGCAGTACGTACCCTGATCGCCTGGGCTGGTGACGACCCTGACCGCGAAGGATTGCGTGACACACCTGCACGCGTCATCCGCGCCTATTCATCATTCTTCAGCGGCTATGACCAGAACCCAGAACACCTGCTGAATACCACTTTTGATGAAGTGCAGGGCTATGACGAGATTGTTCTGGTCAAGAATATCCGGCTCGAATCACACTGCGAGCACCATATGGTGCCCATCATCGGCTTAGCACATGTGGCCTATCTGCCTAGTAAGCGGATGGTTGGCATCAGCAAGCTGGCACGGGTGGTTGATCTATTCGCCAAACGTTTGCAAACCCAGGAAGTGCTGACTCTGCAGATTGCCGATGCCATCGAGCGAAACTTGAAGACGCGTGGCGTCGCTGTAGTAATCGAGGCAGCACACATGTGCATGACCACACGCGGCGTACGCAAGACAGAAGCCCAGACAGTTACCAGCTGCATGCGCGGCAAGTTCCGGGATGATCCGGATTCCCGTCGCGAAGTATTAGCCCTGTTGCAAACCAGGAGCTGAACGATGAACCATACAACTCCCCTGGCTATCACCTGCTCCAGCCAACAGGCTACTTTGACAAAGCCAAGCACCAAATCCCATCAGGTGCTGCCGGTATGATTCGCAAGAACCCCAGTGGCGACCTACCTCAGATCCACCCCGATGCCTTCATTGATCCGACGGCAATCATTTGCGGCAAAGTAATCATCGAAGAAAACGTATTTGTCGGACCCTATGCCGTGATTCGGGCCGATGAAGTCGATGCGGAAGGCGGAATACAACCCATACGGATCGGGGCCAACTCCAATATCCAGGATGGGGTGGTTATTCACTCCAAATCGGGCGCAGCAGTAAACATTGGCCGCCATACTTCAATTGCGCACCGCGCCATCGTGCATGGCCCTTGTGAAGTTGGTGATCACGCTTTCATCGGCTTCAACAGTGTACTGTTCAACTGCGTGCTCGCCACCGGATGTGTAGTGCGCCATAACGCAGTGGTCGATGGCGCTTATCTGCCTGAAGGATTCTACGTTCCCTCCACAGCGCGGATCGGACCGCAGACCGACCTTGCCAGCATCATCCGCGTCAGCGCCCAGTCAAGCGAGTTTTCCGAAGATGTCGCACGTACCAATGTGGAACTCGTCCGCGGCTACAAAGCTATCCAAAACGAGTTATGAATCCCGAAACCCTGTTGATTCGTAACGCACGCTTAGTCAACGAAGGACAAATCCAAGAAGCAGACCTGCTGGTAGAAAGTGGTCGGATCGCTAAGATCGCAGCCAGTATCACAGGTATCCGTGCTCAATACGAAATCGACGCCCAGGGGCAATGGTTGCTACCCGGCATGATTGACGACCAGGTCCACTTCCGGGAACCAGGCCTGACCCATAAGGGCAGCATTGCCAGCGAGTCACGAGCGGCCGTTGCTGGTGGCATCACCAGCTTCATGGACATGCCAAACAGCAGGCCGGGTACACTGAATCAAGCCGCCTTACAGCAGAAGCTGGCCATTGCCGCGCAAGACTCTGTGGCCAACTACGCCTTCCACTTTGGAGTAAGCCGCGACAACCTGGAAGAAGTAGCGCGGCTAGACCCACGCACGGTATCCGGGGTGAAGGTGTTCATGGGCGCCTCCACCGGCAATATGCTGGTTGATGACCCAGCGGTGCTCGACAAGCTGTTTGCCAACGTTCCAGTGATACTGTTCGCACACTGCGAACACACACCAACCATTCTTGCACGCACAGCAGAATACCGGGAACGGGCTGAACGACGACACCATCCACTGAATGCCGATGATCACCCGTCCATTCGTCATGCCGACGCATGCTATCTATCGAGCAAGCTCGCGGTCTCGTTGGCCCGCAAGCACGGCACCCGCCTACACGTGCTGCATATCAGTACCCAGCGCGAGTTGTCGCTGTTCGAACCAGGGCCGCTCAATGGAAAGCAGATCACGGCGGAGGCTTGCATCCATCACCTCTATTTCGACCAGTCGCGTTATGCAGACCTGGGCAATCGGCTCAAGTGCAACCCCGCCATCAAAACCCGGGCAGATCGCTTTGCGCTACAACAAGCCGTGCGCGACGGCAGGCTGGATGTAATTGGTACCGATCATGCTCCCCACACGCTCGAAGAAAAGAACAAGCCCTACCTCGATGCACCAGCCGGTTTGCCCTTGGTTCAACATGCCATGCCCGCATTGATGCAGCTGGTAAATGACGCGGTATTCGATATCGGTACAGTTGTAGCCAAAACCAGCCACCGGGTTGCCGATCTGTTCCAGATTGAGGAACGCGGCTATCTGCGCGAGGGCTACTGGGCCGACCTATGTCTGCTGGAATATTTGCCAATTGCGCGCCCAGTCACCCAGGACCCGATACTGTACAAATGTGGTTGGACCCCATTTGCTGCTGAGTCCTTCAACTATCGCGTACGCAGCACCGTCGTTTCAGGCCAACTTGCCTGGCATGAAGGGGCGCTACTACCCGGTTGCTTGGGTAGACAACTAGCGTTTCGGCGATAAGCCTTTAGACAGGTTCTTACAAAGCAGATTACTAGTCCATTACCTATTCAGCTTCACTACGGTGGATCTTTATCTGAACCACGTGCGGAATGACGTACTGACTTACGCCCCCCGTTGCGACTTACCCCAATCCATGGAACTGGCGCTACATAGAGTCGGTCACCCAGTCAGTGATTCTGCTCGGCGTAATGTTTCCCACCTAGCCCAAACATACCTCTTATCAACTGCCCCTTCTATGACTCCGAAAATACCTTGCCGCCAGTCTTTTATCCTCACTAGGAATCTCGTGATTGCTATAGGGGGTTTTTCCTTCATGGCAGGAAGTGCGGTAGCCAATACAACTGGCCAGGACCCACTCTATCAGTATCAATGGCATCTCAAGAATACCGGGCAAGCCGTCTTTGCCGATATCCGTCCTACACCCGGCATTGATTTGAATATCGGAACCCTGCATGCAGAAGGCATTACCGGCAAGGGGGTTGTGATTGGCTTGATGGATAGTAAGCAAGCCTATTCAGATCATCCTGATTTAAAGCCAAATATGGTACTTCAGGGTGCAAATGATCCTTCGCAAGACAATTTTCATGCAACGGCTGTAGCGGCCATCATGGTTGGGGTGGCAGGAAATAGTCAGGGCGGACGAGGCGTAGCGCCAGATGCGAAGATTCTCGATATGAACATTCCAGGTAGCAGGGATCTACCGACGCCAAGAGTCACTAATAACAGTATGGGCGGCCAACCACCGCTATTCATGACTTATGGCGTCGACAATATTGCAGACTTGTACAATCCCTTGACTACCTTGATTGTGCATGCGGCGGGGAATTCATTCTTAAGGATGGACACAAACCCAGAAGCACTATGTGAACAGGCTACCCAGAGAAGTGGGGTAGGCTGCATCGTTGCTAACACTGATTTGATGAGTAATTGGCCAAATACCATCGCCGTCGGTGCCGTAAATGCTGCTGGTAAAAAGTCGTCTTATTCCCAAACAGGCTCGGTTTTATGGGTATCCGGCTTAGGGGGAGAACAAGGATGGCAACGTAGGGAACTTCTGAAACAATACCCTGTTCATGCAGATGCCGAAAAAGCGGATAGACAGCCGGAACGTTACTTTGCACCTGCACTTGTCACCGCCAATACGCCTGGATGTGACAAAGGCGTAAACAAAGGCGGTAAGCCATTTAACGAACTTGATTCAGGCAGCAGCAACTCGTATGACCCCACATGCAGCTATACCGCGATGGCAAATGGCACCTCATCGGCCGCCCCGACAGTGACAGGGGTGATTGCGTTGATGCTGCAAGTCAATCCAAGGCTAAGCTGGCGTGATATCAAGTACATTCTGGCGACGACGGCCAGGCAGGTCGATGCAGAGCAATCCGGTATTCGTTGGAATGGCATGTTGCTGGACAGCGGATGGGTGACCAATGCGGCTGGTCATACGTTCAGTAACTGGTATGGTTTTGGCTTGGTAGATGCAAC
The DNA here is from genome assembly GCF_052601015.1 of Chitinimonas violaceus. Classification (NCBI taxonomy): domain Bacteria; kingdom Pseudomonadati; phylum Pseudomonadota; class Betaproteobacteria; order Neisseriales; family Chitinibacteraceae; genus Chitinimonas; species Chitinimonas violaceus. Next base: position 43,476 of record NZ_JBQXDJ010000037.1, read on the forward strand.
AAAGGCAGTTGACCGGGCGCGTAACTTTGTGACACTCCCCACCCTTTATCAAGGTGGCTGGCAGTCCTCTACGGGTTCACCAGTGCCGATTGCATATCGACGTGACGATGCAGGAACATCAGACATAACAATCGAAGAACAAGCCACGATTGAAACCGTTCAATTGCAGCTTAATACCACAAGCAAGAATCCAGGCAACCTGCGTGTCATGCTCGTGTCTCCGTCAGGTACTCGTAGCATTATCCTTCCTGCACTTACCTTGCTGCTCCCCACGCCGGATGGATTCTCGATCGACTTAACCGCAAGCAATGCATTTCTGGACGAACGTTCAAAGGGTGTGTGGAAGCTTCAGATCGTCGATATGGTTGATCCCTCGTCAGAATCGACCCAAGCGATCACTTCCTGGAAGCTTCGTGTTTTAGGTCATTGATAGTGACCTGTCCTGGCAACCTAGACACACCCTCTTCAAATGCAGGCCGATTGCCTGCTGAATTTCTCTGCAAACACCGCCGGCGCCACATTGCCTAGACGAGAGTGGCGTCGTTGGCGGTTGTAAAAGATCTCGATGTACTCCCGGATCGAAGCTTCTGCTTCGGTCCGGGTCCTATAACGCTGATGGTGCACCAGTTCATTTTTCAAACTGCCCCAGAAACTCTCCATCGGTGCATTGTCATAGGGTAATCCCCCCATTTTTAAGGGGAGTCAGAAGTAGCGCTATGCGACCATGGCCAGCCGCTGTATTGGGGTAATACCGCCCAAGGCCATGTTAGGGCGTTCGTGATTGTAGAACCAGATCCAATC
>NZ_JBQXDJ010000038.1:0-40449 GCF_052601015.1 Chitinimonas violaceus
CCAAAGCTCGTCACTGAGCATCAATCGGGGCATAGCAAACCCGCAGGGTGATTAGTATAGGAACCGTAATTCTGCGGGTTTGCTGCGCTTCTTCAATATACCGAAGTCAAAACGTCAACAGACCCTAGTCACTCTCAATAGTTACCGTCGCAGACGATTACGCGAGTGTGCCACCTTATCAAGAACGCGAATTGCTCAAGAAATCGGTCAGTCTTCTGTAAGCCATTTGAACGCTTGTCATCTATCGGAGAACTGAAATGATCAGTTAAGAACACGATTTGTCTCTGGTTCAACGGTACTGTAGTGGATGCCGTGTAGTTCTACGCTGCGACGTTTCCAGACAGTTCGGTAAAGGCGATACATCACGCGCCTGGCGGTTATCCCGATGACAAGCAGGGGGATATCCTGATGGTCGAGTTTACCGTGATAGGTATCCCTTGCCTGGGTCTGAATGGCGGCTCGGCATTCACGCACAACGAGGCATTCTCCTTCCTGGTTGCGACAGATGACCAAGTCTAAACCAACCGCCTGTGGAGTGCGATCATCGGAATCGGCGGTCAGGAAAGCACGTGCGGTTGGTGTAACGACCAGTCTCGGCTATAACTACGTGCACCCCGTCGAAAGTCAGATCGTGTCATATACAGTACTTGAATTCGAAAACAGTGAAGGGGGAATTAAAGCATAGGTAGAAACGTGGGTAGGGATTTTTCGATAACAAAAAAGCCCTGAATAATCAGGGCTTTTTATGTGTATCTTGGCGGAAGCGGTGAGATTCGAACTCACGGTAGGCTCTCACCTACGACGGTTTTCAAGACCGCTGCCTTAAACCACTCGGCCACGCTTCCTTTAGCGGCGGCGATAGTACTGCAATATAAGCGTTTTGGCTATGGGTAACAGCGTAGGGGTTTGAAACTTTCTTGAATTGGCTTAATCTCATGTATTGTCTAGAACCCACTTGAGGAGTATTTCCATGCAATCGCAATGGCAAACCGTGAGTACCAGTTACGGCGGTGCCGATCTCGTCACCAGTCGCAACAAGGTACTACGCAATACCTATATGTTGTTGGCCCTGTCGATGATTCCGACTGCGCTGGGTGCGTGGGTTGGCATGAGCATGAAGTTCATGGTCGGCGGCTGGTTGGGGGTAATTGCGTTTTTGGCAGTCAGTTTCGGTGCGTTCTTTGCTATCGAGAAGACCAAGCACAGCGCCATGGGCGTGGTGCTATTACTGGCTTACACGGGGTTTATGGGGCTATGGCTCTCCCAGTACCTGCAGATAGCGATGCGTTTTAGCAATGGTGGTCAGTTGATTGCCATGGCGGCGGGCGGCACAGCGGCTATTTTCTTTTCCTTGGCGACACTGGCAACGGTGAGTAAAAAGGACTTTTCCTTTATGGGCAAGTTCTTGTTCATCGGCTTGATTCTACTGTTTGTCGCCGGCTTGGCGAATGTCTTCTTCCAGATTCCGGCTTTGTCGCTGACGCTATCGGCCATTGCTACGTTGGTTTTCTCGGCGTTTATTCTGGTTGATGTCAGCCGTATCGTGAACGGTGGTGAAACTAATTACGTTACAGCAACGCTGTCCTTGTATCTGAATATCTATAACCTGTTTGTCAGCTTGCTTAACCTGCTGATGGCCTTTGGCGGTGAACGCGACTAAGCGGTTTGCCTCTAAGCGAAAACAAAACCCCGGCTGTTTGGCCGGGGTTTTTACTTTTTTACTTTGTACTGCTGTGGTTCAGTGTGTATCTGGCCGTAATCTTAAGGTAAGGCCCTTAAGGAAATTGCGCAGGAATTGGTCGCCACAGCGGCGATAGTTTTTATGGTCCGGTTTACGGAAAAGTGCGCTGAGTTCTGGTTTGGAAACCTTGAAGCCGGCTTGTTCCAACGTGACCAGAATATCCTCTTCGCGTAATTCGAAGGCGACCCGCAGTTTTTTCAAGACGGTGTTGTTGTAGACGGGCAGTTCAATAGGTGGCGGAGGGCGGTTCTCATCTCGGCCCCGCTTGTGGATGATCAGGCCATCGAGAAAGTGCGCCATCACGGCTTCTGGGCAATCTGTATAACCTTCTTCATCTTCTTTTTTTAGATAGGCGATGATATCGGCTTTGTCGACCTCCAGCCCGCCTAGTTTGATGATGCTGGCAATGCGGGTATCGCTGATGTTGAGGATATAGCGGATGCTGCGCATCACGTCGTTGTGAATCATGCGGGTCTTTCTTGTATGGATTAGCGCCGGGTGACGCTGATCACGCCAGGTACGTTTTTTATATTATCCATGACACGACGCAGTGTTTGGGCATCACGAATCTCCAGCGTGAAGCGCATCCGGGCGATCTGGTTGCGGCTGTTGGATTGCGCGGCCGTCACATTGATTTTGTCGCGTGAGAACAAGTCGGAAATGTCGCGCAGAAGGCTGGGTCTATCGTGCGCTTCCACAGCCACATCTGCGGCAAAGACTTGGCTATGTTGAGGGCTTGTAAGCTTATCGCCCCAGTCTGCGGTAATCAGGCGCTCCGGCGCATTGGCCGACAGGCGCTTGAGGGTAGCGCAATCCCGGCGGTGGATGCTGATGCCGCGCCCTTTTGTCACAAAGCCAATCACCGCATCGGGCGGTACGGGCTTGCAACATTTGGCCAACATGGTCATCAGCTTGTCGACACCCTCAATCAAGATGCCCTCGCCATGAGTGTCGGCTCGGGAGCGCTTGATGATGTCTTCCGCGCCTACTGGTGTTGCAGCAGGGGCGGGAGCTAATGCAATGGCCAAGTCGCGTGCAGTGATTTCGTTTTGGCCAATCGCTGCCAAAAGCTCATTCAGTTGCTTGAAGCCAAGTTTGTCGGCCAGTTCTTCCAGATTCGGGTGAGTACCGGCACGGCCAATTTCACGGTCGAGAATGGTACGGCCGGCTTCGATGGCGACATCGAGATTTTGCTGGCGTACCCAGTGACGCACCTTGGTGATGGCGCGATGGCTTTTGAGGTAACCTTGGTGTAGCCAGTCCAGACTAGGGCCACCTTCCTTGGCTGCGATGATTTCGACGCGCTGACCAGTTTGCAACGGTGTGCCAAGCGGCACGATATGGCCATCTACTTTTGCACCACGACAGCGATGACCAAGGTCGGTATGCAGGTGATAGGCAAAATCGACGGGTGTTGAGCCATGCGGCAGGACTATAACGCGGCCCGCAGGGGTCAATGCGTAGACGCTGTCGTCAAATTGCTCTGCTTGAAAAGCCTCGGCCAGCGCTGCCGTATGGCCGCGCCAGGTGTTGAAGGTATCGGCCGATACATTGTCTGATTGTTCGACAGTTTGCTGGCTCATGTCGTCGCGCCAGTCGAGCAGCTGACGTAGCCAGGCAATCTTTTCTTCATAGCGGGCATCGCCTTGCCCACCTTCCTTATAACGCCAATGCGCAGCTACGCCGTATTCGGCATGCTCGTGCATGTCGAAGGTGCGAATCTGCACCTCCAGCGCTTTGTCGTTAGGGCCCATCACTACTGTGTGCAAGCTACGGTAGAAGTTACCCTTGGGCTTACTGATGTAGTCGTCGAACTCACCGGGAATGGGTTGCCAGAGGTTATGTACAACGCCCAGCGCGGTGTAACACTCGGGAATCGTGCTAACCAGCACCCGAATGGCGCGGATGTCATACATCTCACTGAAGTCGAGCCGCTTCTTCTTCATCTTCTTGTAAATGCTGAAGATGTGCTTGGGGCGGCCCATCAGATCGGCTTTGATGCCCTGTTTGAGCAGTTCCTCGCGTAGAAATACGATCGATTCCGCAATGAAGTTTTCCCGATCTACGCGCTTCTCATCGAGCAGACTGGCGATCTTCTTATAGGTAACGGGTTCCAGATGGCGAAAGCCCAGGTCTTCCAGTTCCCATTTGATCTGCCAGACACCAAGCCGATTCGCCAACGGGGCAAAGATGTCGAGCGTCTCGCGGGCAATGGGCACGCGTACAGCTTCATCACACTTGGCCAGATAGTGCATGGTCTGAGTACGCCAAGCCAGTTTGACCAGCACGACGCGGATGTCCTCTACCATGGCCAGCAGCATTTTGCGTACGGTTTCTATCTGCTGCTGGGCTTCTTCCTTACGGTTGGCCTCAACACGGCTTAGCGCCGCCATTTTGCGTACTTTGCTGATGCCATCCACCAGCTTGGCTACCGTACTGCCAAAACGGGCGTCAATCTGGTCATGCGCATCGGGCAGGTAATCCGGTAAACAGAACAGCAGGCTGGCGATCACAGTGTCGGCAGATAGGCGCAAGTCGGCGACGATGCTTGCGGCCGCAACAGCATGCGGGAAAACCGGCGCATGGATCGGTTCATAACGGCGACCGGCATACAGCGTCTGGGCCCATTCCATAGCAACGGCCAGCTGGGCCATTTCTACTGGTGAGTAACGGTCGGTCAAGCGTGAAAGCCAGGCTTGTGGGTCGGCGGCTTCAGCTACGGAAACGGCGAGGGGGCGAGTAGGAGCAACCATGGCGTAATTATGCCACGCACCCTTGAAGGGCTTGGCGATGAGAACAACGAAACGTGATTAGACAGAAGACAAAAAATAAAATCCAGAAACAGTTTGCAAATGCGAATAATTATCGATAATATTTATTCATCTGCTCAGTCAGCTCCGGCGGTTGCGATCGGGAAGCGAATGGCCTAGTTGATCTGGTAGATGCATCGCATTGAGGCGTCCCTCAACTGCCTCAATGCGATGTGTGCGTCATCACCCAGTACGGATTACCGGCCCCACAAAGGGGCCGGCTTTTTTTGTCCTAAGCAATCAGTAGGGTGAAGCGTTACGGTACATGAGTCTCTCGAGCAGCACATGAACCCTAATCATGGCTGCACAGTAAGATTGTGAATAGGTTCTTAGGGTGTAGCTTGACCCAATTCTTGTATCCAGATAGCAAGCTGTCCCGATGCGCGTAGCTTCGCAAGACCGGCATTCATGCGCTCCTGCAGCCATTTTGCGCGGGGTGACTTGATATTGAATAGCACGGTCAGTGGACCTGCCTTGATCGGTGGTTCATAGACCACGATAGGTACTGGTGGCGTAGCCATATTGGCAAGTATCCATCGTGCAACATGCCGGTCGATGGGGTAGGCATCGATGCGTTCCTGAATAAGCGCCTTCACGCCAAGGTCGTCATCCGCAATGATGATGGCTTGTTTCCCGGATTCTTTGATCATGTTGATTAATTCGGGATACTGGTTATAAGAGTAGCCATTCGGCAAACCGAGCTGGTAGCCCTTCATTTGACTGGGTTTGGTCATATCCAGCGGTTTGTTTTGCCGGTACAGTAAGATAACGTCGCTGGACATGATGGTTTCGGAAGGCAAGAAGTCGACCAGTTTTTCCGGTGTTGGTGCCCAGAGAATTGCGCCATCCAGCATGCCGCGCTTCGCGATCTCCAAACCACGCTTCCACGATAGGTAGACGAATTCCGCATTAATGCCTTCTTCGGCAAGCGCGGCGCGCACAATGCGTGTGCCAATGCCGCCATGGGGCAAGGATTCCCCTGCATAGGGAGGCCATTCACCGTTGGCCAAGCGTACGGTCTCTGCCGCATGGGCCGCTGTAATTAGCGCCAGCATGGTTAACACCCACCAACGGAGCTGCATTGTTCCCCCTCTTTTGCCAGCCTGTAAGACTAACTATGTAAGTACGATAGTCTAGAAATGGGGCAATTGAAGCGGGGGGGAGGGTAAAGAAAATATGCTGGAATTGGATTACCGGTGTGTCACGTAGAAGGTGAACAGTAATTAAGCATTGCCCTATAGATCATCCTTTTGTAGCAGGCTATATACGCTACCAGTACGCTGCCGGGCTAAACATTTAAGGAATGGCTCTGTTGATGTCATCAATCCAGATCGCCAACTGGCCTGATGCGCGGAGTTTCGCCAATCCTGCATTCATGCGCTGTTGCAACCATTTGGCGCGCGGTGATTTATTATTGAATAGCACTGTGAGCGCTTCAGATCGGATTGGCCGGCCATGCATCAGAATCAGCCCGGCAGGTATCTGTGTATTGGCCAACACCCAACGCGCGACATTCCGGTCTATTGGGTAGACATCAATCCGTTCCTGGATTAGCGCTTTTACGCCCAGATCGTCATCCGCAATGATGGCCGCGGGTTTGCCGGACTCACGCACCATATCGATCAGGGTGGGTATCGTTTCGTAGGAATATCCATTGGGTATGCCGATTTGGTAGCCTTTTGCCTGCTCAGGCTTTGTGACATTCCATGGCTTGTTCTTTCGATAGAGCAGTACGACCTCGCTGGTAATGATGGGGTCGGAAGACAGAAAGTCTACTTCGCGTTCTGGTGTGATTGCCCATAGGATTGACCCATCAAGCATGCCCCGGCGGGCAATTTCCAAGCCTCGTTTCCAGGACAGATGCACGTATTCAACCTTGATGCCTTCCCCGGCGAGGGCTGCGCTGATGATACGTGCGCCGATACCGCCATGGGGTAGCTCTTTTCCTACGTAAGGCGGCCACTCACCATTGGCCAAGCGTACAGTCTCCATCGCGTGGGGAGATGTGAGCAGGGCGATCGCCATAACCAGCCAACAGCCTAGCTGCATTGTTTTTCTCCCAAGGAAGCCTATGGGAAAACGACAATTCAATGGCTGTTCTAGGCGGGACCAGCTTGCCGGCAGGTTTGGATTGTTTTTTGAATGATGGGACACAACGAAAAGGAGGGATCGATTGAACCGGTTAAGGCGCGGGAGGCGCTGCTTCTTTAAGCCACGCATTTAGCTGGCCCGAAGCGCGTAGTTTCGCAAGACCAGCATTCAGGCGCTCTTGCAGCCACTTTGACCGCGGCGACTTACGTGAGAATAACACGACTAACTTATCTACCCTGATGGGGGGTTCATGTACAAGAATAGGTATGCTCGGTGTGGGCATGTTGGCCAGTACCCAAAGGCCGACTTGGCGGTCGATGGGGAAAATATCTATCCGCTCTTGAAGCAGTGCTTTTATGCCAGCTTCGTCATCTGCCACAACCACCGCAGTTTTACCAGACTCACGAACCAAGCTGGTCAATTCGGGCATCTTTTCGTATGAGTAGCCGTTGGCCATGCCGAATTGAAACCCTTTGGACTGCACCGGCTTGTTGGCTTCCAATGGCTTGTTCTGCCGATAGAGCAGTACGAAGTCCGTCAACATGATCGGGTCGGAGAACAGGAAGTCTATTTCGCGCTCCGGAAGAGGTACCCAAAGGATGGCGCCATCGAGCATGCCTCGTTTGGCGATTTCCAAGCCACGTTTCCAGGACAGATATTCAAACTCAGCGGAAATACCTTCTTCGGCAAGCGCGGCCCGGACAATACGCGTGCCTATACCGCCATCGGGTAGCGATTCGCCCGCATAGGGCGGCCATTCCCCATTAGCCAATTTGACGGTATTGGCTGAATAGGACGTCACGGATATAAGCAGTAAGGCAAGCAGCCAGAAAAGAAGCCGCATTCTTCCCCCTCTATCGGCAAAAGAGACCAGCCTTAAGCGTACGATAGACCTAGAACCCTATCGATTGAAATTGCTTAGCCAACTGGTCATTAATCCGAGAGGATTTGTGCTGAAAAGATAAAAAAACGGGGAAGAGGGCATAGGTGAAAGTGAATGTGCAACACGTTATATGTGTGCAGATGATCTGTGCGCCTATCTTTAATTAGGGGGATGCATGATGGGGTAGCCATTTGCGCCATATCCGATTTTTATATGGCGCAAACAAGAAGTTTTAGTGCTGGCTGGCTGCAGTAAAGCGGCGGCGTATGTGCTTGGATGTTTCGACTTCGTCGAGAATGGCGACAGCCAAGTCGGCCGTTGAAATACCGGCAGGTTGATCACCTTCGAACAGTACATCGTCCGCGCCAAGGCGATATTTACCGCTACGGGGTCCTGGGGCAAGGCCGACGGGTGGGGAAATAAAGGTCCAGTCCAGCCGGGTTTCCTTTTGGATACGATTCAAGGCTTCACGGGCTGCAAGGGCACCTTGTTTCCATTCGGCTGGAAAGTCCGGTGTGTCGATTAACTGCAATCCTGGTGCGATAAACAAGCTGCCTGCGCCACCAACGCTGACAAAGCGCTTCACCCCTGCCGCATTGACACCTGCGACGATGGCATCCTGGCCTTTCAGGAATAACTCGTAGATGTCAGCTTTATCCCATCCCGGATTAAAAGCGCTGATGACTACGTCAGCACCGGTTACGGCGTTTGTAACCTCTTTGGCGTTGTAAACATCAGCTTGTACAACCCGTAGTTTGGGTTGGCTGGCCAGTTTTGCAGGGTTACGGCTCAGGGCAGTCACCTCGTGTCCACGTTGCAGGGCTTCGGTTAGCACGGCACTGCCTACAAAGCCGGTGGCGCCGATCAGAGCGATTTTCATGGTTTGTTTCCCTTCAGATTTAAGCGGTATGAGCCGCAATGTGGTCAATCAAGTCTTGCGTTTGATAAAGCAGATGGCTCGGAACAAGCCGGCCATTCAGTAGTAGCGAAGGCACGCCTTGCAGGCGGTGCTGCTGCATCAGGCTTTGAGCCAGCATCATCTGGTTGATGGAACCGCTAGGCCAGCCGGTGTGCAAGTCGTTTTCGAATGTTGCTGCGTTCAAGCCAAATTCAGCGGCGACTTCCGCAAGCTTTGCCGGGCTGTGAGTCATGCCTTCCTTATAGCGTAGTGCCTGAATACGGCTTAAAGCTGCAAGGCTATGCGTTGGGTTGGCAGTGGCGATGCGAATCCATGCCTGGGTTGCTGTGGTGGAGTCGAACGGCAGGGCATGGTTTGCGAGTACATCGTCCCGGTAGGCGGTACTGAAAACTTGACCGGTTAATTCGGCAATGCGTTGATCGTTCTGCCAGAAGTAAGCCGCTTTCTCGGCATTCATAGATTGCGGTCTGGCGAACAGGCCGGTGGGCAGCAGCGTCCACTCGGGTTGGAATGCAGCGTCGACTGCGTTGAGTGCTGGGTGTGCGCCGTAGCACCAACCGCAGAGTGGGTCGAAAAGCAGCGTTAGTTTGGGTTGCATGATTTGGGTCCGTGTTGTTGATGGACGTATCTTGCCCATACTTATTGATCGGATAAACGCGATAATGGAGAATTTATAGTTCTTAAATAGAGAACAATAAGTCATGAAGCAATTCGACCTGAATCGCTTAGCGATCTTCGCGACGGTAGTGGAAACCGGCGGTTTTACGGCGGCAGCCGAGCGGCTAGGGATGGCCAAGTCACAGGTGAGTCAGCAGGTATCCAAATTGGAAACCGAGCTGGGTATGGCTTTGTTTACTCGTACTACGCGTCGGGTGGTGGTGACGGATACTGGCCGGATGCTATACGCCGATAGCGCCCCGCTGCTGGCGGGACTTAATAACGCGGTAGAGCGTGTCAGCGGTGATGGCCAATTGGAAGGTCGTCTACGGGTGACCGCGGGTGCGTCTTACAGTGATGGCGTATTGGGCAAGATGCTTGCAGCGTTTGCTATGCAACACCCCGGATTGGAGGTGGAGTTGATTGCGAGCGACACCACGTTCGATTTGCTGGCTGATGGCATCGACTTGGCGATCCGTGGTGGTTTCCTACGGGATTCCACACTGCGTGCAGTGAGGCTGGGTGGCTTTGACCAAGTGGCAGTTGCCGCACCTGAACTGTTGACACGATTGAGGGCACCTCAAAAGCCCAGTGATTTGAATGGGCGGCCTTGGGTAGCCCTGAGGGTGCTGTCCGCACCATTGACTTGGCACTTCAGCCAGGCCGGTACAGAAACCCAAACGATACGCGCCCGCGCAGCCATGCGGGTCAATAGCGCAACTGTAGCCCGTGAATGCGCACGTGCCGGCGTAGGGTATACGGTGCTGCCAGATTACATGCTGCCTGCTGACTTGGCACAAGGCAGCTTGGTGCAGGTTTTACCGGAGTGGCATCTGCCGCGTGCTGGCATTTATGCAGTTTATCCGTCAGCGCCTTACCTTCCTGCCAAGGTCCGTATTTTGATCGAATTTCTGCAGGAAAATCTCCAGACGGACGTCAAGCCAAGCTAGCTGTTGCTTGGACTTTCTATACAGATTTACAACGTAGCAGGCCGTATTTTCGCGGTATCTGTGCGATGTAGATGGCGTTATATTGATCTATATAAGATAATGCTCATGCATGTGTTGCTAGCTTACTTACAAGAACATAACTGTCTGAAAAATTTGTGAAACGCCCGATGTTTACTGACGGCTAACTTAGAAACCGGTTGGTCTGTCACGCCATTTCCACGACCCAAGGCTGCAATTCATGCGACACGCCATCTTCGAGTAACGGGTCATACTGCCCACAACTAGGGAGCACCTAGATGAGTTTGTTGGAAACATTGGACAAGCGACACAGCATTGCTGATTCGCATTTCAATCGCTGGCTGATTCCCCCTGCCGCTCTTGCCATACACCTGTGCATAGGTCAGGCCTATGCGTTTTCTGTATTCAACTCCCCGCTGAACAAGGCGTATGGCTGGAGTATTCCCAGCCTGGGGTGGATTTTCTCGTTGGCCATCGTATTTCTTGGCTTGTCAGCAGCATTTGGTGGCAAATGGCTGGAGCGGGTAGGACCGCGCACTACCATGTTTACTGCCGCGCTGTGTTTTGGTGGTGGGTTCCTGGTTTCCGCCCTCGGTATACATCTGCAGCAGCTCTGGCTGGTCTATCTGGGATATGGTGTGATCGGCGGTATTGGCTTGGGACTCGGGTATGTATCTCCGGTCTCGACCTTGATCAAGTGGTTTCCAGATCGCCGAGGCATGGCTACAGGCATGGCTATCATGGGTTTCGGTGGTGGCGCCATGATAGGTGCGCCACTTGCCGTAATGCTGATGGATCATTTCAAGACCGATACCACAGCCGGCATTACCGAGACTTTCGTGGTGATGGGGGTGATTTACACATTCTCGATGCTGCTGGGTGCATTTACGGTGCGTCTGCCAGCACCGGGTTGGAAACCCGATGGGTACGTCGAGAAGAACGATGGTGACAAGCTGGCGGGCGATGCCTACGTGCATGTCGATAAAGCCCATCGTGCCCCGCAGTTCTGGCTGCTTTGGGTCGTGCTTTGTATGAATGTGACGGCGGGTATAGGCGTATTGGGTCAGGCGTCGCTGATGATCCAGGAAATATTCAAAGATACTGTGTCTGCCGCCGCGGCAGCGGGCTTTGTCGGGCTGCTCTCGCTATTCAATATGGGTGGCCGCTTTTTCTGGTCGAGTGTTTCCGACCTGATCGGGCGCAAGATGACCTATCTCATCTTCTTTCTGCTGGGTGCGTTGCTTTACGCTCTGGTGCCGTCAGCGGGAGCAGCGGGTAATGTGCTGTTCTTCGTGGTGCTCTACGCGATCATTCTTTCCATGTACGGTGGGGGTTTCGCTACCATTCCTGCTTACTTGTCCGACATGTTCGGCACCCGTTTCGTGGGAGCGATCCATGGTCGTCTGCTGACAGCCTGGTCGGTAGCGGGTGTACTGGGGCCCATCATCGTGAACTACATGCGTGAGTACCAGATCGAACAAGGGGTAGCCAAGGCGGCTGCATACAACACAACCATGTATGTGATGGCGGCTTTGTTGATCGTGGGCTTTGTGGCCAATCTATTGATCAAGCGTGTTGATGCCCATTTCGTGACCAAGGAGGTTTGAATCATGAATGCCAAGACCAAAGGGATTTTTCTGTGGTTGTACGTATTGCTGCCATTGGCCTGGGGTGTATACCAGACGCTGAAGAAGACCATGGCGTTGTTCAGCTGAGATAAGAACCTGTTACGACCTTGCTGCGCAGCAAGGTCGTAACAGGTTCTAGGTATTGTCAGTACCCGCTGTGCCAATATATGCGGGTCCTGCGTATCACCCGTTTATAAGTATTCGGCTCACTAAATGGCGATTTGGCACACCATGTGGATAGTTGAGCGAGCCAAACAAAGTTTTGCCAATACCATGATGAGAAAGGGATGGCATGAGCAAGCAGGCGATCAAGTTTTATAGTAGGCCGGCCGGTGGCTGGGGAGCTTTGCGTAGCGTGTTCAAGCACATACGCGAGCAGGGCAGCATGAGTCATGGTGTAAGTACCTTGTTGCGTGTCAATCAACCCGACGGATTCGACTGCCCAGGCTGTGCCTGGCCAGATAAGAACCATCATTCCACCTTCGAGTTCTGCGAGAACGGCGTTAAGGCAGTTGCTGCCGAGGCCACGGAACACCGAGTGGAACGTAGCCTGTTTGAAACGCACACAGTAGCCCAGTTGGCAGCGCATGATGATCATTGGTTGGAAAACCAGGGTAGATTGGTTGAACCGATGCGGTTTGACAGCGCCAGTCAACGTTACGTGCCAATGGATTGGCCCGGTGCTTTTGAGCTGATTGCGCAGCATCTGAATGCGCTGGACCACCCGGATCAGGCCTTGTTCTATACATCCGGCCGCACATCCAACGAAGCCGCGTTCCTTTACCAATTATTCATCCGGGAGTTCGGCACCAACAACCTGCCCGATTGCTCGAATATGTGTCATGAGCCTTCCGGTACGGCCATGAAGGAGCAGATTGGCATTGGCAAGGGGACGGTGACCTTAGAGGACTTCGACCATGCCGAGGCGATTTTCATCTTCGGTCAGAACCCGGGCACTAACCACCCGCGTATGCTGGGTACGCTGCGGGAAGCCGCTAAACGTGGTTGCCGCATTGTCGTATTCAACCCGCTGCGCGAGCGTGGGCTAGAACGGTTTGCCGACCCACAAAATCCGCTTGATATGCTGTCGAGCCACGGCAGCCAGATTGCATCCAATTACTACCAGTTAAAGATTGGCGGCGACTTGGCGGTTGCCAAGGGCATCGCAAAGGCAGTGCTGGAGGCTGGAGCAGTCGATGAAGCCTTTATTGGCGACCATACCAATGGCTTTGCCGAATTCAAGGCGGGGGTGTTGAGCGAAGATTGGGCGACCATCGTTGAAGAATCGGGTTTGCGGGAAGTGCAGATTCGTGAGGCGGCGGCTATCTATATGCAAAGCAACGCCACCATCTGCACCTGGGGGATGGGCATCACCCAGCACAAGCATTCAGTTGCGACGATCCAGGCCATCGTCAACCTGCTGCTGCTCAGAGGCAATATTGGCAAGCTGGGTTCGGGAGCATGTCCTGTGCGTGGTCATTCCAATGTGCAGGGCGACCGCACCATGGGGATCATCGAGAAGCCTGCGCAAGCTTTTCTCGACAAACTTGGCCGGGCTTTTGACTTCACACCGCCTCAAAAGCATGGGCACGACGTTGTCGGCGCGATTGAAGCCATGCTCAAAGGCGAAGCCAAGGTATTCATCGGTATGGGGGGGAATTTCGCGGTGGCGACCCCCGATGCGGAACGCACCAAGCAGGCGTTGCAGCAGTGTGAGCTTACGGTACACGTGACCACCAAGCTCAACCGATCGCACCTCGTACATGGCAAAGCAGCGCTGATCTTGCCGTGTCTGGGTCGTACTGAAATCGATCTCCAGGCGAGCGGCCCGCAGGGCGTGACGGTGGAGGATTCGATGAGCATGGTGCATATCTCCGCCGGCATGAACCCACCTGCGTCGAGCAAGTTGTTGTCCGAACCCGCCATCGTTGCGCATATGGCTTTGGCCACGCTCAAACACAGCAACACCCCCTGGCTTTGGTTGGTGGAGGATTACGACCGCATCCGCGACAAGATCGCCGAGGTGGTCGATGGCTTTGAGCATTTCAATAAACGTGTTCATGTGCCCGGTGGTTTCTACCTCGGTAATTCGGCACGGGAACGTAATTGGCGCACCACTACCGGTAAGGCACGCTTCATGGCGCATGCTGTGCCAACCGACCTGCCGATCAAGGCGCTGCGTGCCCAGTACACCGACCAGCCGGTGTTCAATCTGATGACGGTACGCAGCCATGACCAGTACAACACCACCGTATATGGCATGGATGACCGTTATCGTGGTGTGTTTGGTCATCGCAGGGTGTGTTTCATCAACAAGGCAGATTTGGCCCGATTGGGTTTCAGTGCTGGGCAGTGGGTGGACATGACCTCGGTTTGGCATGACGGTAAACGCGAAGCCAAACGCTTTTTACTGGTCGAGTACGATATTCCGGAAGGCTGTCTTGCGAGCTATTTCCCGGAAACCAATGGTCTCGTACCCTTAAGTAGCATGGCAGACCGTGCGCGTACACCGGCTTCCAAGTCAATTCCTGTCATCTTGACCTTGAATACCGATGAGGCTGTAACTGCCTGATGGAAGAACTATTGATGGCGATCATTACTCTCCTCAATGAACGGGAGGGAATATCGGATAACCAGGTGGACAAGAAGCTGGGTATCGGTATGAGCCAACTCAATCGGGCCTTGGCAGTGTTGTGCAGCAGCGCAGAGCTGGGTGGGCTTGGCCTGGTTGAGACACGTCAGGTAGGCAAACGACGCACACTCTGGTTGACTGCCAAGGGGCGGGTATTATGTCAGAACCCATGATGACTTTAGCCGGTGGTCAGGCAGTTCAAGCCTTGCGGGTTGAACGGGGGCTGGTACAGTCACGGCAGGAGTGGGTAGCCGAGGAAACCCCCGTCGCACTGGTTTACAACGGCATTTCCCATGCCGTGATGATGGCCACGCCCTTGGACCTGGAAGACTTTGCGCTCGGGTTTTCCTTGAGCGAGGGCATTATCGAGCATGCCGGTGAACTGCTGGATATCGAGTTAGTGCCGTCCGAACGCGGTATCAGCCTGGAGCTGCGTATTACCGAGGTGCGTTTTCAGGCGCTCAAGACAAGGCGGCGCAGTCTGACTGGCCGTACCGGTTGTGGCTTGTGTGGGCAGGATACGTTGGAGCAGGCAATCCGGCCTATTCCCGTTGTGAGCACGCACTATGCAGTGGCGCATACCGCAGTCAGCAATGCGATGGGGCTGCTTGCAGATCACCAACCGTTGAATGCTGTCACAGGGGCGGTCCATGCTGCCGGGCTTTGGTGTATGGAGGGGTTCCAGGTTCGTGAGGATGTCGGCCGCCACAATGCGCTCGATAAGCTCATCGGCGCTAATGCCCGCACAAGCCGTGATGGTCTGATAGTGATCAGTTCGCGCGCTTCCTACGAGATGGTGCATAAGGTAGCCACGGCGGGCTTTCCCATCGTCGCGGCGATCTCGGCGCCAACTGCGCTGGCCATCAGGCTGGCTGATGAAGCAGGCGTCTGTTTGATTGGCTTTACCCGTGAGTCGCGCATGACGGTTTATACCCATCCACGGCATTTGCTGGGGGTCAGCCATGACTGAGGTAAAGTCTGAACGGCCGGACGTGGTAATCCTGTGCGGTGGGCAAGGTAAACGTATGGGTGGGTGCGACAAGGGACTGCTTGAACTGGCTGGGCGGCCGCTCTACCAGCATGTGCTTGAGCAGTTGCCGGTTGATTTGATCGGCCAAGTCTATCTTTCCGCCAACCGTAATCAGGCTATTTATGCCAGTAAGGGCCTGCCAGTGGTAGTGGACGTACGGCTTGGCTTTGCTGGTCCATTGGCCGGTGTCGAAGCGGTGCTGATGACAAGCCTTTCGGACTGGTTGTTCGTACTGCCTTGCGATATGCCAAAGCTCCCGACTGATCTGTTGCCTCGCTTATGGGCTGTACGCGAGCAGGCCCCGATTATCCGGGCGAAGGCAGGGGACAGAGTGCAGCCTTTGTGCTGCCTCATCCATCAGACGGCATTGCCGGCGCTGCGGTTGGCTTTGGATGCGCATCAATATGCGGTAATTCCCTGGCAGGACTCGGTAGGCGTGTTGGAAGTGGCATTCGAGGGGAGTTGGATCAATGCCAATGACCCGGACAGCCTATCGAAGCTGGCAATGGATTAGAACCTGTTCACAATTTTACTACGCAGCTGTGATCAGGGCTTATGTGCTGCTTGAAGCACTCATGCACCCAAGTACATTCCGGTTTTCACCCTGCGACAGCTGCTCGTGGTAGATCGTAAGCAGGTTCTTAGAGCCGCTAACAAAACCCAGCGAAGCGGTGTAAGCGCAGACAGTACGCGGGTACGGCAAGCTTACACAACAACGCCATAAGGGCTTTGTTAGCGGCTCTTAGCCGAAATCCGCTTGTAGGATATCCAAGAAAGCCTGCCCATAGCGCTCCAGCTTCTGCGTACCGACGCCAGAGACATGCGCCATATCAGCCAAGCTGCTGGGTCTTGCATCCAACATGGCCTTGAGGGTGGCATCGGTAAAGATCAAATAGGCCGGTACGCTCTGCTGGTCCGCAAGCTCGCGGCGTTTTGCCCGCAGAGATTGCCATAGGCTTTCGTCGGCTGGCAGGATGTCGAGGCTGGCAGGGCGTTTCTTTTCGCGTTCGGTTTTTTCGCGTTTCTTTTCAGGCAGACCGCGCAGATGCAGTTCCAGCTCTCCGCGTAATAATGGTCGTGATGTGTCGGTTAACTGTAAGCCGCCGAATTCAGGCTCGGTTTGCAAAAAACCGGCAGCCAGCAGCTGGCGCAAAACCGACCGCCATGCGGCTTCGGATAGATCGGTCCCGATGCGGAATGTACTTACCTGGTCGTGGAAGTGTTGTTTGACTTTGTCGGTGGCTTTACCCAGCAGTACATCAATGATATGCCCCGCTCCAAAACGTTGACCCGTGCGAAAGACGCAGCTCAGTGCTTTACGTGCGGCATCGGTCGCATTCCAGGTCGTGGGCGGGATAAGGCAGTTATCGCAATTGCCGCAGGGTTGCGATGCTTCTCCAAAGTAATTCAGGATGACCTGCCGGCGGCAGACCACAGTCTCAGCCAGTCCCAGCATGGCATTGAGCTTTTGCCGCTCCACCTGCTTCTGGGCTTCAGGGGCCTGACCGCCTTCGATCATCTCCTTGAGTTGCATCACATCATTCAGGCCATAGGCCAGCCAGGCGTTGGACGGCAAGCTGTCCCGGCCAGCACGGCCGGTTTCCTGGTAATAGCCTTCCAGACTCTTAGGCAGGTCGATATGCGCCACAAATCGGACATCGGGTTTATCGATCCCCATACCAAAGGCAATGGTTGCCACCATCACAATGCCATCTTCGCGCAGGAAGCGGGTCTGGTTACGGGCCCGGAGGTCCGCTGTCATACCGGCATGGTAGGGCAGGGCGGTAATCCCGTTGTCTGACAGAAACTGGGCAGTGTCTTCGACCCGTTTGCGCGAAAGACAATAAACAATGCCTGCATCGCCATCATGCTCGCGCTCGATAAAGGCAAGCAGCTGTTTCTTGGCATTGTCTTTCTCGACGATGCGATAACGGATGTTCGGTCTGTCGAAGCTGGAAATAAATTGCGCTGCATCTTCCAACGCCAAGCGTTGTACGATTTCACGTTGCGTGGCCGCATCTGCTGTGGCGGTCAGGGCGATACGCGGTATCTGCGGGAAGCGCTCGTGCAATAGCGACAGGCCGATATATTCCGGGCGGAAGTCATGCCCCCATTGCGATACGCAGTGCGCCTCATCAATCGCAAACAACGCAACCGGGCCGCTTTCCATGAGCCCGAGAAAGCGTGGCGTCAGCAGCCTTTCTGGTGCGACATACAACAGCTTGAGCGTACCGGCCATGAAGCGCCGTTCCACTTCCCGGGTTTCCTCAAGACTTTGGGTCGAGTTGAGAAAAGCGGCGTTGACGCCCTGCTGATGTAACCCTTCGACCTGATCCTGCATCAAAGCAATCAGGGGTGACACGACGACGGCGCAGCCTTCGCGCAGCAGAGCAGGAATCTGGTAGCAAAGCGATTTCCCTCCACCTGTGGGCATAAGCACCAAGGCGTCGCCACCATTTGCAAGGTGGGCAACGATCTCAGCCTGCCGGCCGCGAAAGCGTTCATAACCGAATACGGTCTGCAGCAGTGAAAGGGCTTGATTCGAGATGGTCACAAAGGGGTAGGCAAGGAGATAGGGGTAGGCTTACGGCTGGTTTGGCACGCTGATGGTCAAGGTATCGCCACGCATGCTGACTTCCAGATGCCGGAGGGCGCTCATACCGAGCAGTACTTCACCCGGCTCGCCGAAGTTTGGCGCAACAGTAGCCGGGATATCACGCAGTACGATATCACCCAGCCGCAATTCATCGATACGTGTCGAATTGCCCTCTACTGTTCCATTTGCGGTAGAAAGCAGGATGGTTTGGCCACGTGGTAAATGCAGTCTGTTGGCGAGACGTTCATCCAGCGAGACGCCACTGGCGCCGGTATCCAGCATCAACCGGACCAGTTGGCCATTGATCCGACCTTCCAAACGGTAATGTCCATCGCGTGCCCGTTGTAGCTCAAGCACCCGGCCGCTTAGATTGCTGATCCGGTTGGGCATGGCTTGCCGTTGAATCAGCCAGTCAATACAGAGGTAGAAACCAGCAATCACCAGGAGCCACAGTATTACTGCCGGCCCCCAGTGACGCCACCAGGCTTTGCTTAACACGCGTCTAAGGGCTTGGAATCAACCCAACCATTTACGGGCATTGCGGAACATGCGCAGCCAGGCGCCATCTTCACCCCAGCTATCTGGATGCCAGCTCATATTGACGGTACGGAAGGTGCGTTCCGGGTGCGGCATCATGATGCTGAAACGCCCATCGGCAGTAGTGACGCCGGCAATACCATCGGGCGAGCCGTTGGGGTTGAGCGGATAAACCTCGGTTGGGTTGCCGCGGTCGTCGATATAGCGCAGTGCAGTTAGCACAGACTTGCGATGCGCATCCTGCCCGAATACCGCTCTACCTTCGCCATGCGATACAACCACCGGCAGCCTTGATCCACCCATGCCACCGAAGAACAGCGAGGGGTTGTTGGTGATTTCGGCCATGACCAGCCGCGCTTCGAACTGCTCGGAAGCATTGCGGCGGAATTTCGGCCAGGCATCCGCACCGGGGACGATTTCCGACAGGTTGGACATCATCTGGCAGCCATTACAGACGCCCAGCGCGAAGCTGTCGGCCCGTTTGAAGAAGGCTTCGAACTCGTCGCGAGCACGGGTGTTGAACAGGATCGACTTGGCCCAACCTTCGCCGGCACCCAGCACATCGCCATAGCTGAAACCACCACAGGCAGCAAAACCTTGGAAGTTCTTCAACGAAACCCGGCCGCTGAGGATATCGGACATGTGGACATCGACAGCACCAAAGCCGGCGCGATCGAATGCGGCGGCCATTTCAACCTGGCCGTTTACACCTTGCTCGCGCAGGATAGCGATCTTGGGTTGCGTCTTCTTGGCAACGTACGGTGCGGCAACGTTATCGTTGGGGTCGAAGCTCAGCTCGGCGTAAAGGCCGCGGGAATTTCTCTCATCGATCAACGCGTATTCACTGTCGGCGCAGATTGGGTTATCGCGCAGACGTTGAAGCTGCCAACTGGTTTCGGACCAAGCCTTTTGCAGATCCACCCGGGTCTCGTTGAAGACCAGGCGGTTACGCTTCTTGATCTTCAGCCGATCATCATCATTCAGTGTACCGATGACATGCAGCTGGCTACGGATGCCGGCGGCGAAGAAGGCTGCCATGACCGTATTCGTGTCGCTGCGGCGTACTTGCAATACGGCACCCAGTTCTTCGTTGAACATCACACCCATCAGACGGCCATTGTCGGCACGTGCGACGGATTCTGGTGTCACATCACCATACTCACGTTCGGTGCGACGACGTTCGATACATACTTCGTCCACGTCGAGCGTCACGCCGACATGGCCCGCAAACATCATTTCGGCAACGGTGACCATCAGGCCGCCATCACTACGGTCGTGGTAGGCCAGGATCTTGCCGTTGGCATTTAACTGCTGCACCACCGTGAAGAAGCTTGCCAGAGCTTGAGTATCTTCCAGGTCGGGTGCGTGGTTGCCCACCTGCTTGTACACCTGGGCCAGCGCCGAGCTGGAAAGGCGGCACTTACCTTTACCCAGGTCAATCAGGATCAGGTCAGTATCTCCCTGGTCGGACTTGAGCTGCGGCGTCAGCGTACGGCGTACGTCGGTGACTGGCGCGAAGGCTGTGGCGATTAGCGACAACGGCGCTATTACGGCTTTGTCGCCTTGCTCGTCTTTCCAGACGGTCTTCATCGACAGGCTGTCTTTGCCAACTGGAATGCTGATGCCCAACGAAATCGCCAAGTCACGTACAGCCTGCACTGTGTCGAACAGATTGGCGTCTTCACCTGGATGACCAGCAGCGGCCATCCAGTTAGCGGACAGCTTCACATTGCCCAGCTTGGCAATCGGCGCGGCAGCAAGGTTCGTCAGCGCTTCGCCGATCGCCATGCGGCCGGAAGCCGGTGAGGAGATCAGCGCAAGCGGTGTACGTTCACCCATCGCCATGGCTTCGCCGTGATGGGTATCAAAGCCCATGGCGGTGACAGCAACGTCGGCAACCGGTGTCTGCCACGGACCAACCATCTGGTCGCGGACTGTCATACCGCCGACGGTGCGATCGCCAATGGTGATCAGGAAGCGTTTGTCGGCAACCGAAGGCAGGCGCAGCACGCGGTAGGTCGCGTCGTGCAGGTCCAGCGAACTGGAATCGAATGTCGGGATATCGCGCTTCAAGCGCTTCACATCGCGGCTCATTTTGGGCGGTTTGCCAAGCAGTACATCCATCGGCATATCGACCGGCTTGTTGCGGAAGTGGCTGTCTGCAACCTCCAGCTGCTTTTCCATCGTGGCGGTGCCGACGACGGCAAAAGGGCAACGCTCGCGTTCGGCAATAGCGCGGAATGTATCGAGCGCATCGGCCGGGATAGCTAAAACGTAACGTTCTTGCGACTCGTTGCACCAGATCTGAAGCGGGGACATGCCCTTTTCTTCGATATGGATGTCACGCAGCTTGAACTGAGCGCCGCGTTCGGCACCATGGACCAGTTCGGGCAAGGCATTGGAAAGGCCACCCGCTCCCACATCGTGGATGCTGAGGATGGGGTTCTTATCGCCCAGCTGCCAGCAGCGGTCGATCACTTCCTGCGCACGCCGTTCAATTTCCGGGTTGCCACGCTGTACCGAATCAAAATCAAGGTCAGCAGCGTTGGTTCCGGTATCCATGGATGATGCGGCACCACCACCCAGGCCAATCAGCATGCCTGGGCCACCCAGGACGATGATCAGCGCACCAGCAGGAATATCCTGCTTGCCCACGTGGTCGGCATCGATATTGCCAAGACCGCCGGCAATCATGATGGGCTTATGATAGCCACGTACCTCACCGGTGACCTTTTCTTCGAAGGTACGGAAGTAACCGGTCAGGTTGGGGCGGCCGAACTCGTTATTGAAGGCTGCGCCGCCAATGGGGCCGTCCAGCATGATGCGCAGGGCGGAAACGATACGGTTGGGTTTGCCATACTCAAGCTGGCTGTCTGAATAAACTTCCCACGGTTGCTTGTAGCCGGGAATATTGAGATTGGAAACGCTGAAACCAGTTAACCCTGCTTTGGGACGTGAACCACGGCCGGTAGCACCTTCGTCACGAATCTCACCACCCGCACCTGTGGCCGCGCCGGCAAAAGGCGAAATGGCCGTCGGGTGGTTATGGGTTTCCACCTTCATCAGGATATGGGTAGGCCGCTGCTTATAGGAATAGGCCTGGTTGCCTGCTTGTGGGTAAAAGCGCTTGATCTTGGCGCCTTCGATAACCGAGGCATTGTCCGAATAAGCTACTACGGTGCCCTTGGGGTGGGCAGCGTGGGTGTCGCGGATCATGCCGAATAGCGATTTGTCCTGCTTCTCGCCATCAATGATGAAGTCGGCATTGAAGATCTTATGCCGACAATGTTCTGAATTTGCCTGGGCGAACATCATCAATTCGATGTCGTTCGGATTGCGCTTGAGTTTTTTGAAGTTCTTGACCAGATAGTCGATTTCATCGGCGCTGAGCGCAAGGCCCATATCGCTATTGGCTTTCTCCAGTGCAGCTTTGCCACCACCCAGGATATCCACACTGGTCAATGGTTGTGGTTTGGCGTGACGGAACAAAGCATCGATGCCGTCAAAGTTCGGCAGCACTGTTTCGGTCATCCTGTCGTGAGCTACCTCCGCAAGCGTGGCGAGTTCCGCCGCACTGAGCTTGCGGCCGGCATACAGCGCCATGCCGCGTTCCACCCGAAGCACTTTGCTCAGACCACAGAGATGGACGATATCGCTGGCTTTGGATGACCAGGCGGAAATAGTACCAATACGTGGTGTGATCAGAATCATGCTGCCCGCTGCCCGGGCCGGTTCTGCAGCATTTCCGTCGCTAAGAATCTTACCTAGCTTGGCTTCTTCATCGGCGCTTAGCGCGCCTTCCACTTCAGCAAAATGCCAGAACTCGGCATAGGGTGCCAAGTCACGGACACCTGCTGATTGCAAGTCATTGAGCAATTTTTCGATACGGAAGGCGGAGAGAGCAAGGCCGCCGCGCAGCTTAAGAAGGGTGGGCATGGATTGCGAACCGGTCGGTTGAGCTGGGAGAGGGGACGAATTTTACCGGAAAAGTGTCCGCGCTTGGGGGCGGCAGCCGGCATAAAATCGCCTTTTCCCTAGCATAGCAGCCAATGACCACCTTTTTCTCCTGGTGATATCGGAGGGGTGGTGCTGGGAATGTAGGGTATGCAGCAGGTGGGTAAGACGATTTACGCTCTGCTGCATTACACAAAGTACATGGGCTAATAGCGTAAATGACTGACTGAAAGCCTGAATAGTCCTTGGATATGAGGGAGTTCGGGTCAAAACTGGCTACTGGATGCCTGCTTGGTGCCTAATGGACAAACGGGTACCAAAACTGGATGCTGTATGAGTATGTAAGCGTTGATTGGTGCGGGTGTAGCGCTAAAAACAGACAAGCCACCGAAGAGTGGCTTGTTGTATCTGCGACATAAAGCAGGCTTTTTGGTGCATGTTCACGATCTAACTGCGCAGCAAGATCGTGAATGGGTTTTAGGCCAGCGTATGTTTCAAGCGCTTCAGCACCTCTTCTTTACCCAGCAGCGTCAACACCAGGTCGATCGAAGGGGTCTGCGTCGTGCCACATACTGCTGCGCGTAATGGCATGCCAACCAGAGGCATCTTCACGCCTTCGCTGGTGACAAAAGCTTTGATGGCTGCTGAAAGCGCGGGGACTTCCCAGGTAGTATCGGCCAGCACCAGTTGAAAGCGACCGAGCCGGGCACGGGATTCCTCAGTCAAATGCTGTGTGGCTAACTCTGTGGGTGCGGCATCGTGGCGGTAGAAGTAGGTCGCCTGTTGAGCCAGATCTACCAGATTGGTCACGCGGTCCTTCAGCAGTGCGATTGTGTCAGCTAGCGCAGGGCCTTGGTTGGTATCGCAGCCGAGTTTTTCCAGGAATGGACGTGTCAGAGCAGCTAGGCGACTGTTGTCGGCCGCCTTCATATGCAATTGGTTGATCCACAGCATCTTCTCGCGGTCGAAACGCGAAGGGCTGGGGCTGACGTTCTTCAAGTCAAACCATTCGACAAACTGATCCATAGTGAAGAATTCGTCGTCGCCGTGCCCCCAGCCAAGGCGCGCCAGATAGTTCAGTAACGCTTCCGGCAGGATGCCCTGTTCGCTATAGTCAACCACGCTGACGGCGTCGCGGCGCTTACTCATTTTCTGGCCGTCGGCATTCAGGATCATCGGCAGGTGGCCATACACTGGCAATGGAGCATCCAAAGCGGTCAGGATATTGATCTGGCGCGGTGTGTTGTTGACGTGGTCATCGCCCCGAATTACATGGCTGATACCCATGTCCCGGTCGTCCACCACAACGCAAAAATTATAAGTAGGCGTGCCATCTGGGCGGGCGATAATCAAGTCGTCCAGTTCGCTGTTGGCGATTTCGATGCGGCCTTTGACGGCATCATCCCATGCAACGACGCCCTCAATCGGGTTACGAAAACGTACGACGGGTTGCACACCTTCGGGCTTTGGTGGGAGTGTC
Organism: Chitinimonas violaceus; assembly: GCF_052601015.1. Classification (NCBI taxonomy): domain Bacteria; kingdom Pseudomonadati; phylum Pseudomonadota; class Betaproteobacteria; order Neisseriales; family Chitinibacteraceae; genus Chitinimonas; species Chitinimonas violaceus. The sequence continues at coordinate 23,927 of NZ_JBQXDJ010000038.1, forward strand.
TTGTCACGCTCGGGCCGCCAGCGGCGGTCATAACGGGGTTTTTCGCCACGCGCTTCAGCTTCGGTGCGCATCTGGTCCAGCTCTTCCTTGCTGGTGTAGCAATAGTAAGCCGTACCGGCCAGCAGCATTTCCTGGATGACTTCCTTGTACCGCTCCATCCGCTGCATCTGATAGAACGGACCTTCGTCATAGCCCAGTCCTACCCAATGCATGCCGTCCAGAATAGCTTGTACTGATTCGGGCGTTGAGCGTTCGAGATCGGTATCTTCAATACGCAGTACGAATACGCCTTTGTTCTTGCGGGCATACGCCCAGCTGAAGAGCGCAGTACGAACGCCGCCAATATGCAACAGGCCTGTGGGGGAGGGGGCAAAACGGGTGCGGACAGTCATTTGTTGGGCCGGGAAGAGAATATCGGAAACGGGTATTTTACCCGGCCCAAGTGGCAGGCGGCGAGTGGCTAGCGTAAGTTGAATTGAAGGCGACGTGGTGTTTCCGGACTGCCGTCACCAATCTGGTTCAGAAAGGGTGCAAGAGCTGGTGCGGAACCGGGGGAGGCTTGCAGTGTGACTTCTGCAGTCAGCCCCTGGCTGGCTTGCCAGTTGCCCGAACCATTCAGAAGCAACTGACCGCTAAGTGTACTAAGCTGTATCTGCCACGCATTGCCTGCCGGTGAAAGGTTGGCCCGATAATCACCCAGTACAGGCATTGTTGGCGCCAGACTCGAACCAGCACCGCGCCAGTCAACACTGAGCTGACCTTCCGACTGTTTGGTCGGCCAGTGCAGTTCAGTAGTAGCTAGGCGAAGCTGCCCGGTTAGCCCATAAGCGCGGGTACGCTCGGCAAGTTTGAACAGGGGGCTTGCTGCAATCGTGAGGTCTGCATTGCGCAAGCTGATGTCCTTGGGACCAAGATTCAGCTGGGCCTGCCCGGTGTCGAGTTTCAGGTCGTAACCAATGCTGGCTTTTAACAGGTCAGCCGGGCGCCATTGCCAAGTAAGCTGCTCGGCCAAGGCTTGCCCATCGACTACTGGCTGGCCAGCCCCTTGCCAGATGCTCCCACTGGTGCCGGCAAGCGTGAATTTATTGCCTGTCTGTGCGGCTATGATGGTGCTAACCAAGCTCGCAGGCAGACGAACAACCATAAACAGCAGGGTAAGTAACAACAACGCTACCCACCAGACCCAACTCAATCGCTTCATCGCTGCCACTCCACATCGACATCCACCGCGGTATCGCCGTCTGGGGAATTGACCTGAAGTTTCTTCAGTGTCCAACCTTGTGTTTCTGCATCTGCTAAAAGTTTTGTAATCAGGGGCCAGTCTGCTGCCTTGGCATGCATTGTCGCCTGCTTGGCACCATTCAAACGGACGGCGTCGTTGGGTAGCCCTGCAGCAGTGGCAAGCCCAGGCAAATCAGCCTTCTGGCTGCTGTTGCCTTTGCCGGTAGCCAATGCCAAATCCCGGGCGAAACGTGCTGTGTCGGCACGCAGTGTGGGTAGATTCTTCTCCAGGCGTGCGCGGTCTGTGGTGATCGGGTCGATGAGTAGGGAGTACACAAGCGCGAACAACAATATGGCCGCACCAAGTAACAAGATGGCTTGTTCCCGGCTGTTGCGCTGCTTCCAGTATTCCATCAAGGGGGAAAAGGCTGCGTTCATGTTGGTCTATTGCGGGGTCAGGGTTAGCTTTACGCGGCCGTCAGCAGCACTGGTTGTTTCCACTTTGCCAAGAGACTGTAAGCTCTGGACCAAGCTGGTAATCTGATCAGGTTTGGCATTGTATTCCGCACTGATACGGCCATCCTGGTAATTCAAACCGACTAATTTGATATCGGCACCTGCGGCGAATCGTGGCGCCAGGCTCAGCAACTTGGCCAGCGCAGCATCGCTAACAGGCGTTGCGGTGTTTGTTCCTGCTCCGGTTTGCAATTTGCTTTGCAACTGCAATTGGGCGTCGACAACCGGCGTACCAGGAAAGGCCGCCAGAAAAGCGCTATTCATTTCTTGCTTCAGGGCTTTTTCCTCGGCACGCCATGACCACCACTGGCCAACCAATGTAATAGTCGCCAATATCAATGCAGCGCCGGCCAGATAAGCCGTGGCACGTAATTTGGGCCAGTCAAAATCGAGCTGAGGGCCGCTGGCGAACTCACCTTGCATCAGGTCAATCGCATCGCGCTGGATTGGTAGGCTCAGCGGGTCATGATCAAGGACACGCAAGTCGCTGCCAAGCACCCCTTGCCAAGCTGTCAGGTCTAGGTTACCTGCATGTTCCTCCGCAATGGCCAGAGTAGTTGGTGGTACTTCTCCCAGGCTGGCTGCCAATAGAGGTGGTGGGTGGTGAGGGGTCGAAGCATCAAACCATTGGGCGGTAGATCCATCTCTGCGAGCCCAACCGTTGCCGCACCAGAGCAGAACACTGCCATCGGAAGGTGCTAGGACATCTGCAGACCAACTCGCACGTGGACGATGGCCAACTTCGCTAAGTGTATTGAGTAGGTCAGCCAACAGACTTCGTTGGATGGCGGCTACCCGGCATTCCTCATCAACAAAGGCATAGGCCAGGTGTTGTTCTGTGGGTTCACCGAGCAGGACCTGGTCCAACGCAAACGGTAAAAGCTTGCGCGCCTGTTTGCGCGCGCCAGCAGGGAGGGTAACGGCCGCTCTTAGAATGCGTGCTGGGGGTAAAAAGAGCTCGATGCGCTCAGCTTTGGGCAACTGAGCCAACGTGGCGCGGCCGCCGCGTGTGCGTGTGCCATCCAATAGGCGCCACTCGACTTCTGTCGTTGAACTGGCAGGGAGGGCGGATTCGTGGGGAAAAAGTCGCAGCGTAGTCACGGCGGTTAGGCACCGGGTAGGTGAGAAGGTTTTTATGCGAAGAAATAGAGTTGTCAGTATGACACAGGGACAAGGCGACGCGCCAAGCGCTGCATGGGCTGTGCCGGGCTATTGGCGTACGCGCCAATGAAAATTGTCCATTGGGTTTGTTTTTTCCCCCGAGTCTGCCCTATAATCGCCGACTCACTGCAAACAAGGGGTGCTGTGTTAATGTGGCCGACAAGGCTGGCTTCCCTGAAAGTGGGTACGTGAAAGCGCGAGCGTGGCGGAATTGGTAGACGCACTGGATTTAGGTTCCAGCGCCGCAAGGCGTGAGAGTTCGAGTCTCTCCGCTCGCACCACAGATTTAAAAGCAATCGCCGGCACTTGCCGGCGATTTCACGACATGAATGTCGCAACACAGGATCGATCCACATGCAAGCACAACTGGAAACGCTGAGCCAACTCGAGCGCCGTCTCGACATCGCCATCCCTGCTGCCGATATCGAATCCGCCGTGGATGCCCGCCTAAAGCGTGTAGCCCGCACAGCTAAAATCCAGGGGTTCCGCCCAGGTAAGGCCCCGATGAAGATGGTGGCTGCCAACTATGGCCCACAAGTTCGTGAAGAAGTGCTTGGCGAACAAGTGCAAACCGCTTTTGCCAAGGCAGTGCAGGAGCAAAAACTCCGCATTGCTGGATATCCACGTTTTGAAGGTAAGCCTGCTGAAGGCGAATCGTTTGCCTTTGCAGCGATATTTGAGGTTTACCCAGAAGTAGTGGTGGGTGACCTGTCTGGTAAGGAGCTTGAGCGTCCTGTATTGACTATCTCTGATGTTGAAGTCGAGAAGACAATCGAAATCCTGCGTAAGCAGCGTACCAAGTTCGAACGCGTTGAACGCGCTGCCCAGAAGGGTGACCGCGTTATTGTTGACTTCAAGGGTACGATCGACGGCGTGGCCTTCCAGGGTGGTTCCAGCGATAACTACGCTTTTCTGGCTGGCGAAGGCCAGATGTTGCCTGAGTTTGACAACGCTGTCCTTGGTATGAAGGAAGATGAGACCAAGACTTTCGACTTGGTCTTCCCTGAGGACTATCAAGGCAAGGAAGTGGCTGGCAAGACAGCTCAGTTCACTGTGGCAGTTAAGAATGTGGCTGGTGCCAATCTGCCTGCTGTTGATGCCGATTTCGCCAAGGCCATGGGCATCGTCGATGGTGATGTAACCAAGTTGCAGGCTGAGATTCGCAAGAATGTTGAGCGTGAAGTGAAGCGTCGTCTGACCGCTCGCGCTAAAGAGACAGTCATGCAGGCTTTGCTTGATGTAACACCGCTTGATGTGCCGAAGTCGCTGATCGGTGTTGAAATCGGCCGTTTGGCCGAGCAAGCTCGTGAAGAAATGAAGCAGCGTGGTTTTGATCCTAAGAACATGCCGCTGCCGCCTGATCTGTTTGAAGCGCAGGCTAAGCGTCGTGTCAGTTTGGGGTTGATTCTGGCGGAAGTAGTGCGTGCCAATGGACTGGAAGCCAAGCCTGAACAAGTCAAGTCTATTGTGGCTGAGTTTGCTGAAAGCTACGAGCACCCGGAAGAAGTGGTCAAGTGGTACTATGGCAGCCGTGATCGTCTCGAAGGGCCTGAGTCATTGGCTTTGGAAGACAATGTGGTCGAGTTCGTGTTTGCTAAGGCCAAGACCGTTGAAAAACAGCTTTCTTTCGATGAGTTGATGGGTCAGCAGCAAGCTGCATAAGACTTTACTTGCAGTATTGAAAACGGGCTCGTCCGCCTCACCTTAGGGTATAGGCCGGCCGGGCCCGTTTGCTTCCTGGCCATTTCTTCTATCGCCACATACTTAGTCGGGACACTATGAGCACCTGGAATCAAGCTGATTGGAATACGACACATACCGAGCCGCAGGGCTTGGGCTATGTGCCCATGGTCATTGAGCAGAGCGGCCGTGGTGAACGGGCCTACGACATTTACTCAAGGCTGTTGAAAGAGCGCGTGATTTTTCTGGTGGGACCGGTAAACGATGCCACCGCAAACCTTGTGGTTGCTCAGATGCTGTTCTTGGAGTCGGAAAATCCCGACAAGGACATATTTCTGTACATCAACAGCCCAGGTGGTTCGATTTCTGCAGGCATGTCGATCTATGACACGATGCAGTTCATCAAACCGGATGTTTCTACTTTGTGTGTGGGTATGGCTGCGAGCATGGGGGCGTTTCTGCTGCAAGCCGGTACGAAGGGCAAGCGTTATGCGCTTCCGAACTCGACAGTGATGATCCATCAGCCGCTGGGTGGCTTCCAGGGGCAGGCAACAGATATCGAGATCCATGCCAAGTACATTCTCAGCTTGCGCGAGCGGTTGAATAAATTGATGGCCGAGCATACTGGCCGTAGCTTGGAAGAAATTACACGCGATAGTGATCGCGATAACTTTATGACTGCCGAAGAAGCCCAGTCCTATGGTCTGGTCGACAAGGTAATTAACTCGCGCGACGTTATAGCCTGATATGAGGAGGGGCTGGTTTTACCTGCTCTTACTCATCAGGACAACATTGCTCGAGCAATCATTTCAATGGCGAGGTTGCCATGACTGACAAAGAGAAACTCCTTTACTGTTCCTTCTGCGGCAAAAGCCAACATGAAGTACGCAAGCTGATTGCAGGCCCGCAAGTATTCATTTGCGACGAGTGCATCGAGCTATGCAATGACATTATCCGTGAGGAGTTGCAGTCGGGTGCTGGTGGTGCGACGGCAGCCAAGACAGGTACTACAGGAAAGCTGCTTACGCCAGCCGAGATCCGTCAATCGCTAGACCAATATGTGATTGGACAGGACAAAGCCAAGAAGTCCCTGGCTGTCGCGGTGTACAACCATTACAAGCGGTTGGCTAATCCTGCGGCTAAAGCTGGTGATGTGGAGCTGGCGAAGTCCAATATCCTGTTGATTGGCCCGACGGGGTCTGGTAAGACCTTGCTTGCTCAGACCTTGGCGCGCCTGTTGGATGTACCCTTCGTCATGGCGGATGCCACCACGCTGACTGAAGCCGGCTATGTCGGTGAGGACGTTGAGAATATCGTTTCCAAGCTCTTGCAAAAGTGCGATTGGGATATCGAGAAAGCACAGCGTGGGATTATCTACATCGATGAGATCGACAAGATTTCGCGTAAGTCAGACAATCCTTCAATTACTCGCGATGTATCGGGCGAGGGTGTGCAACAGGCGCTGTTGAAACTGATTGAAGGTACGGTTGCGTCGATTCCGCCATCGGGTGGTCGTAAGCATCCTAATCAGGAGTTTCTGCAGGTCGACACCACCAACATTCTGTTTATCTGTGGTGGTGCTTTCGATGGTCTGGCCAATGTTATTCGTCAGCGCTCACAGAAAAGCGGTATTGGTTTCGGTGCTTCAGTCCATTCCAAGGATGAAAGCAAGAGCGTTGGTAAGACATTGCGGGAAACCGAGCCGGAAGATCTAATCAAATTCGGCTTGATTCCAGAGTTCGTAGGTCGTCTGCCTGTAGTGGCAACCTTGGATGAGCTGGATGAGGCAGCGCTGGTAACGATACTGACCGAACCGAAGAATTCTTTGGTCAAGCAATACCAGAAGCTATTTGAGCTGGAAGGTGCTGAGCTGGAAGTGCGCCCGGAAGCTTTGGTGGCGATTGCGCGTAAGGCATTGGTTCGTAAGACCGGTGCGCGTGGTTTGCGTTCGATTATTGAAGGCGCATTGTTGGAGACGATGTATGAACTGCCCTCGCAAGAGAACGTTCAGAAAGTCGTTATCGACGAGAATGTAATCGAGAATGGTGGGCAGCCGATTTTGGTGCATGCTGACCCTCAGCAGGTCCAAGCTGCGTAGCTTGATTGCAGTTATGTAGAGAGAAACCGCCTTAGGGCGGTTTCTTTTTTTGCGCAGATTTATTGCCATACTGGTTATATTTCGGTGAATATGGTTCTGTGGGCAATTGAAAAATGTCCGTTAAAACCCCATCTTCCAGCCATTGACTATCGCACTGGATGCCATCTATGTCCCAGCACGCTGAATTACCTTCTCACGCCATTGACTTACCGCTGCTCCCGCTGCGTGATGTGGTGGTTTTCCCTTATATGGTCATCCCGCTATTTGTTGGTCGGCCTAAATCTATCCGCGCTTTGGAAACCGCTATGGAAGCCGGTAAGCAAATTTTGCTTCTGGCACAGAAAAATGCAGCTAAGGATGAGCCCTCGGCAAGCGATATGTACGATATCGGTACCGTGGCTACGATTCTCCAAATGCTCAAGTTGCCCGACGGTACGGTGAAGGTACTGGTTGAAGGTACGCAACGTGCCTTGGTGGATGAGATTCAGGAACATGAAGGCTTCTTTACGGCGACAGCTCATCCTGTTCCTATGGATGCGGCTGAAGATACTGAAACAGAAGCGATGCGCCGTGCTTTACTGGGGCAGTTCGACCAGTTTGTGAAACTGAACAAAAAGATTCCGCCTGAGGTGTTGACCTCGTTGGCGGGGATAGAGCGTGCCGGTCGCTTGGCCGATACGATTGCTGCCCACCTGCCCCTTAAGCTCGAACAGAAGCAGGACATCCTGGAAATGTTCAATGTGGGCGAGCGCTTGGAGCATCTGCTTAAGCAGCTTGAGGCAGAGCTGGACATTCTGCAGGTGGAAAAGCGTATCCGTGGTCGTGTTAAGCGGCAGATGGAAAAGAGTCAGCGGGAGTATTACCTCAACGAGCAGGTGAAGGCGATACAGAAAGAGCTGGGCGAGAATGAAGAGGGTGCCGAGCTCGATGAGTTGGAAACGAAACTCAAGTCGGCCGGCTTGCCCAAAGAAGCTAAGACCAAGGCAGAGGCTGAACTGAAGAAGCTGAAGATGATGTCGCCCATGTCGGCTGAAGCCACGGTGGTGCGCAACTACATCGATACTTTGATCGGTTTGCCCTGGAAGAAGAAGACCAAGATCAGTCACGATCTGGCAGGGGCTGATCTTGTGCTGGAAGAAGACCACTACGGTCTGGAGAAGGTCAAGGAACGTATTGTTGAGTATCTCGCTGTACAGCAACGTGTAGACAAGCTGAAGGCGCCGATCTTGTGTTTGGTAGGACCTCCTGGCGTGGGTAAAACCTCCTTGGGGCAGTCTATCGCTCGCGCAACCAATCGTAAGTTCATCCGTATGGCGCTTGGTGGTGTACGGGATGAGGCCGAGATCCGTGGCCATCGCCGTACCTATATCGGTTCAATGCCCGGTAAGATTCTTCAGAGCATGACCAAGGCCGGGGTGAAGAACCCGCTCTTTCTACTCGATGAAGTGGACAAGATGGGGCAGGACTTCCGTGGTGATCCCTCATCAGCCTTATTAGAGGTGCTGGATCCCGAACAGAACCAGAACTTTGTCGATCATTATATTGAGGTCGAGTATGACCTGTCGGATGTGATGTTTGTGGCGACAGCCAATTCATTGAACATCCCTGCACCGTTGCTTGATCGGATGGAAATCATCCGCTTGGCAGGCTACACGGAGGATGAGAAGGTTAATATCGCTCATAAGTACCTGGTGCCAAAGCAAATGAAAGCCAATGGCCTGAAGGAAAATGAGCTGGTAATCCAGGAAACAGCATTGCGCGATATCGTTCGCTTCTATACCCGAGAAGCGGGCGTGCGCAGCTTGGATCGTGAAGTGGCAAAGATTTGCCGCAAGGTGGTCAAGGCATTGCTGCTCAAGCCGACCGAGAAGAAAGTTACGGTCAGCGCCAAGAATCTGGAAAAGTACTTAAGCGTGCGCAAGTACACTTATGGTCTGGCTGAAGAGAGCAATCAGATTGGCCAGGTTACCGGTTTGGCTTGGACTGAAGTGGGCGGTGAATTGCTGACCATTGAGGCGGTTTCGTTACCCGGTAAAGGGAAGATGATTACGACCGGTAAGCTGGGTGAGGTAATGCAGGAATCGATTCAAGCGGCCTTGTCTGTCGTGCGTAGTCGTGCCGCCAGCCTGGGTGTGGACATAGACTTCTATCAGAAGCATGACATTCATATTCACTTACCGGAGGGCGCCACACCAAAGGATGGCCCCTCGGCTGGTATCGCTATCACGACTGCAATGGTGTCCATCCTTACAGGCATTCCGGTGAGGGCAGATGTTGCCATGACGGGTGAAATAACCTTGCGTGGGGAAGTATTGCCGATCGGTGGCCTGAAAGAAAAGTTGCTCGCAGCCCATCGCGGCGGTATCAAGCATGTTCTGATTCCAGATGGAAACATGAAGGACTTGGTGGAGATTCCGGACAACATCAAACAGAAGCTGGAAATCCATCCTGTGAAGTGGATCGACCAGGTATTGACCTTGGCTTTGGAGCGCCAGCCTGTACCACAATCTGCTGAGGTTGCTGTAGCGCCGGCAGAGGCTGTGACGCCTCCTGCAGCGGGTACTGCGGTATTAACTAAGCACTAGACTTTCCTCATTACGTTTAAAGCCACAAAAGCCCTGTTTGTTTGGGGTGGATGTGGCTTTATTCGTATCAGCCCCCGAGATTTTCTGCTGGATTAGGGGGTAGACGCATAAGTTGTAATAAGGCCGGGGTAATAAAATCAATACCATGCAAAAAATCTAGATTCCATGCTGGTAAACTGCAAAAAGCTAAGGTATAGTTGCGGTCTTGTCAGGTTGGTATGTTTCAAAAAACGACCTGTCCCTTGTTTCGCTTCACAAGCAACAACAATGGGTGGTTAGCTCAGTTGGTAGAGCGTCTGCCTTACACGCAGAATGTCGGCGGTTCGATCCCGTCACCACCCACCAGTTTAATAAACGACCGATTCGAATGCTTTAATAGCCACTCACTCGGGCGTAGTACCGAATCTGGAGCGGTAGTTCAGTTGGTTAGAATACCGGCCTGTCACGCCGGGGGTCGCGGGTTCGAGTCCCGTCCGCTCCGCCAGACAAAAAGGGTGAACTTTATAGTTCGCCCTTTTTTATTGCCTTTTCGGCTTATCCACCATAACGCCGGTTTTGGCGTGGAGATGCGTATCCGATGTTTGAATTTGTACATAACAATCGAACTTTGGTGGCCGTTGCGCTCGGCCTGGTTGGTTTAGGGTTGCTAGTGGGCGGTGGTGTAGCCGGTTATAGCGCAAGTGTTGGCGAACCCTACCTGGCGAAAGTGAATGGCGTAAAGATTACGGAACGCGACTTGGCGATGGCTTCCAATGGTGAGCCCTTGGCCGATGTTGCCAAAGCCAAGCTTTTGCAGGAACTGGTACAGCGCCAGGTATTGCTGAGCGAAGCGGGTAGCCGCCATGTTGTTGCCAGCGATGCGCAGCTGCGTGATCAGATCATGACCATCGACGCATTCAAAGAGAATGGGAAGTTTAGTGTCGACCGTTACAAGGACCTGTTGGCCGCACGGCAAATGACGGTTGAGCAGTTTGAATCCCGGATGCGGGAAGATTTGCGTTTGCAATTATTGGCGGGCGCAGTAGGCATCAGTGGTTTTGGCTCGCAGCTTGCTGCCGACCGTGTGGTAAATGCCCTGGCGGAGTCACGGGAAGTGGCAGGGTTCCAATTCTTGCCAGCTGCATATGCTGGGCAGATCAATGTGTCTGATGCTGATGTCAAAAAGTATTACGAGACCAATCAGCGTGAATTCAGTTTGCCAGAGCGCGTAAAGGTTTCCTACGTAGTTTTATCTCGTGACGAGATGGCTGCGGGGCTGACGGTCGACGCGGAAAAAGTAAAAGCTTTTTACGAATCAAACAAGAAAGAGTTGGCACCGGAAGAACGCAGGGTGCGGCATATTCTGATCAGCGCAGATGCTAAAGCCACGGCAGAACAACGTGCTACTGCAAAGAAGACGGCAGAAACATTACTTGGTCAGCTTAAGCAGAACCCAGCCAGTTTTTCTGAGCTGGCCAAGCAAAAGTCACAGGACCCGGGCTCCGCAACGCAAGGTGGGGAATTGGGTTATTTCGGCCGTGGTGCCATGGTGAAGCCGTTCGAGGAAGCTGCGTTCAAGTTGGCAAAGGGCGAAATCAGTGGGGTAGTTGAAACAGAGTACGGCTACCACATCTTAATGGTGGACGATATCCGCTCTAAGTCGTTTGACGATGTGAAGCCGGTGGTCGAACAGCGTCTGAAGCAGGAAATGGCGCAGAAGCGTTTTGAACAGGCGCGTGACGAGTTTTCTGATCTGGTTTATCAGCAAGCGGATAGTCTTAAGCCTGCTGCAGACGCGTTTAAACTTACTGCCCGTGAAAGTGACTGGCTGACCAAAGACGCTGCTACAGATGCAATGCTGAATGAAGCCAAGGTCCGGGAAGCGCTGTTTACCGATGATGTCTTGAATAAGAAGCACAATACTGAAGCGATTGAGTTGAAACCAGGAACCTTGTTGGCCGCGCGGGTGGTTCAACATGAGCCTGCAAAGGTGCAAACCTTGGCAGAGGTTTCCGGCAAGATCGCGGAGCAGCTGAAGACGGACCGTGCTAAAGCCAAAGCACTGGAAGAAGGTAAAAAGGCGTTGGCCGCGTTACAAAAGGGCGAAGTAGTCTCTTTGAGTTGGCAGCCAGCTAAGACGCTAAGTCGTCTACAGCCGCAAGGCTTGGCTAAGCCCGACCTGAACGCTATTTTTTCGGTGGCTGCTAAGGAAAAGGCGTCCGCCTATACCGGTTTGGAGTCACCTGCTGGGTATACGCTGTACAAGGTAGCGGTGGCCTCTGTTTCAACCCCAATGGAACCGGCAATGCGCGAGGGATTGGTGGATAGTATTAACAGCGCCAATGCGCAGATGGAATTAGCTTCTTATCTGCAAAAGTTACGCGGCTTGCACAAGGTCGAGAGACCTTGATAGTTGCCCCTCGCTAAAACAAAAGGCACCTGAAAAGGTGCCTTTTGTTTTAGCACTTGCTCTCAGTCTGTTGTAATAAGCTGGAAGCTATTTTTCCAAGGTATAGACTGTTTTTCCACGAAGCTTGAACAGATGCGTGGCGTGATACAGGTTTTCCGAATGGCCTACAAAGAGCAGGCCATTGGGGTGTAACAATGGGGCGAAGCGCTCCAGAATCTTCAGCTGTGTGGCGCGATCGAAGTAGATCATCACATTGCGGCAGAAGATAGCATCGAGTGGACCACGTATAGACCAATGAGGCTCGATCAGATTCTGGCGGCGGAAGGTCATCATATCCCGCAGTTCCGGTTTGATTTCAAACTGCCCGTCACTGCGTTTCGTGAAGAATTTGTTTAATTGTGATGGGGTAAGCTTGTCGACTTTATCAAAGCTATATACACCTGCCTGCGCGGTTTTGAGCACATTGGTGTCGAGATCTGTCGCGATAATTTTGACAGGGGGTTTCAGACTGTCAAAAGCTTCGGCAGCGGTGATAGCGAGTGACCAGGGTTCTTCGCCTGTCGATGAGGCCGAGCACCAGATATTCAGCGTCCCGTTAGCTTTATTTGCGCGTAGATGCTCGATCAAGACTGGGAAATGATGTGCCTCTCGGAAGAATGAGGTGAGATTGGTGGTCAGCGAGTTGATAAACGCTTCCCACTCTGCTTCGTTACCCCGTTCCAGCAGTACCAGATACTCCTGAAAGGTACTGAAGTTGTGTGCCCGCAATCGCTTGGCCAAACGACCATAAACCATGTCCTGTTTGCTGTCATTCAGTGCAATGCCAGCGTAATCGTAGATTAATTGCTTAACACGATCGAAATCCTGCCGAGTGAATTTAAATTCACGATTGGCTGTGCTGGAAACGCCCGGGGTGCTTGGTGCGTTGGCACTAACTGGGGGACGTTGATCTTTTATCATGAACTTATCTTAGCAGTCCGTAGCAGGTTGCCAAACACGCAGCATACGAAGCTGTTCACAACATAACTTTACAGCCGTGATCAGGGCTTATGCACTGCTCTTTCCACATGCATTTCCGTTTCTGCACTGTTCTGCCCTAAGTTGAGGGCAGCTCGTGAGAAACCTTGACCCCAAGTTCTATTAGAAAGCTGGGTGGCGGGTATATACCTAGCGATCACGTGTTTCGCGTTTCTTCGGTGTTGGGCAGCGTCCAGAGCTATCGCAGCCGGTAATTTTTTGCCAAAGGTTTCCATCTTCTTTTTTCGGTGCCGGGGTCGGTTCGGCATGTTTGGCGGGTGTAGGCGCAGGTGCAGGCTTTGGCTGAGGGGCGGGTTGTTCTTCTCGTTTGGGTTCTACATAGGTTGGCTTAGGCTTACGCTTTTCAACCGGCGGTTTGTAAGCAGGGCGTGAAGGTTTCGTTGCCGGTGTGGGAACGGGTGCGGGAGTCTCCGTTGTCGTCTCAGTGCCGGGTTTGGTTGGCTCACTTTCGAGCATTTCGTTCAGGCTCGATGGTGTTGTTGCACCTGCTTCCGACGTGGTTCCTGGTTCAGGTTTGGATTCTATCGGGGCAGAAGGTGGTTCTGTAGGTGCCGGCGCTGGCGGCGGTACAGGAGTAGTCGCCACAGCAGGTTGGACAGATTGGCTGTTAGGCGTCTTGGGCGTAGTTGGCCGGGTATCGTGGCGCAGCCAGAGAAATCCTACCCCAATGAGGAGAACCCCTGCCGTCGCAGCGATGATAGGCAGGATAGGCAGCTCGGTTTTTTTTGAGCGTTTCTCCACCATAGGTGATGAAGTGGGCTTAGGCTTAGGAGCGGGGGGAGGTGCAGGGTTGCTGACAGGAGCCGGTACTGGTTCTGTCTTAGGCAGCTGTACCTCACGCAGCGCGCCACGGGCTTCTTTTGCAGTAATAAAGCGGGCTTCAGGCGCTTTCTCGAGGCACCGCATAACAACGTCGACCAACCAGTCCGGTACCGTGGGATTCAGGCTGCGGATGTCGGCTGGTTTCTCATGCAAGATCTTGTAGGCGATGCTGGCCATATGATCGCCATCGAAGGGCCGTTTCCCTGTCAGTACCTCATACAACACGATCCCTGCGGCAAATATGTCGGCTCGCCCGTCCAGTTTCTTGCCCTCTATCTGTTCTGGCGCCATATGGCGTGGAGAGCCAATAATGGTGCCGGTGCGTGTCAGGTCGCTGGTAGGGAGCTGGGCAATGCCGAAGTCGGTAATCTTGAGTTTGCCATCGGCCTTCAACATCAGGTTGGCAGGCTTGATATCGCGGTGGACGACGCCGTTTTCATGCGCGTAGGCCAAAGCGGCAAACAACTGGTCTGCCAGTTTCAATACCCGATTCAGGGGTAAGCGAATACCTTGATCCAATAGCGATTGTAGCGTCTTACCTTCAACAAATTCCATGGCCAGATAGGCATGACCATTTTCATCGCCACAGTCGAACATGGTGATGATGCCAGCATGGTTGAGCCGGGCTGCCGAGCGGGCTTCCTGCTGTAAACGAGCGGCATATTCCGCTCTTTCTGCCGCGTTCAGGTGTAAGCGAAGCACTTTGATGGCGACTGTCCGATCGAGTCGCTCATCTACGGCACGATAGACGACACCCATCGCGCCTTCGCCCAGCGTTTCCTTAATGCGGTAATGACCTAGTTTTTCCATCTATCTATTCTAGCCTGCAATACGCACTGCTTTGCCTGTTAATACGCCATCGTCATGGAATTATTAGAATTACGGTGACTCATTTCAAAGAATGGGTTTAGTTCCCAGTATGGCTTGCCAAATCGTCTTCGATATCCGCCAACAAAATATTTAGTGCATCACTCGACATGCGTATCTCACTAATCGATATTCCCAATGAGAGAAGCATAGCGAACAAGCTGATACCAAACACAATATGAGCTGCAGATTGCATGTCAAAGAAAATCAGAAACATGCAAAGCACACAAAGCAGCATGGCGCTTGCTCCTGCAGCCTGCATGCTTCGAATCAGGGCAACCCGGCGGCGCAGGTTGGCAATCTGGCGCAGGATTTTGGTATCCGGATTCGCTTTATAGTCCTCGTGCAGTTTTCGGATAACGCTGGAAAGACCGAGAAAACGATTGGTGTATGCTAATAACAATAGCGAAATAGCGGGAAAGAGAAGGGCGGGTACATTGATCTCCATGTACATGTTTCATTGTTTCCCGGTCATTGCACGTAGGTCGTTAATGATGGTTTTAGCGTAAGTCTTGGTATCCACATCGGTGTAGCGTTTGACGATGCGGCCCTGTGGGTCAATCAGGAAAGTGTGGCGCTTGGCGAATTTCATAACACCAAGATCCAATAGTGCGTCGTAGCGTGCTGAGACAACGCCACCGGGATCGGCTAGTAGCGCGAAGGGTAGCTGGTGTTTCTTACTGAATGCCTGAATGTCGGCAATAGAGTCGGTACTGACGCCAACCACCTCCGCACTCAATGTACGTAAAAGGTCAATATCGTCCCGAAAGCTGTGTGCTTCTTCGGTACAGCCTGGTGTATCTGCCTTCGGATAGAAATACAGGACCAACCATTTGCCTATGAACTGCTCATTGGCTCGTTTCTGCCCCTGCTGGTCTGTAAGGGCAAAGGGAGGCGCTGGCTGTCCAGGTATGGCAGCGGCATGAGCAAACAAGTTGCAGGACAGGCATAAAGAGATAAGGAGCGATCGCATGTTAGGTCCGTATAGAGAAGTACATCGTGTGGTGCCAAGCGCTATGCGAGAGAACTTCACCAAATGTTGGCACATAGCATTCCATACAGGGTAAAGGACAAGGTAATCATAGGATACCAAGTTATGCGTCTTCGTATTATGTGATGGCCCTCATGTTCTTTGGAGTCGATAGGGTGTAGAGAGTGCCCGTAGAACCAGTAGCCTGAGCAACAAAGCTTCGATTTGGCTATTCACTGAAGGGCCAGAAATAGGCGCCTTTAGGAAAGACTCGGTAAAAAAAAGCGCGCAGGGTGTGCGCGCTTTACATATGCCAAATTAATGATGCTGCTATTTCTTTGCTTTTTTCTTATCAGCTGGAGCCTCGGGGGCGCTTTTAACGCTGAGAGGTGCTTTTGGAGCGGATGAAGCAGCAACCTTTGGCGATGCTTTTTTGGCTGATGTTTTCTTTGCTGGCATGGAAGCCTCCTTGGGTAAGGTGATTGACATGGGGATTAGCCATAAATCAACACAGCCATAAGGTAGCTGAAGCAGCACCTCAACAGAAAAGTTCCCCAACCCCTCTCTGTAACTGGTTTATAGCGCCAATGTGTAAAAAATCACCCCGTTTGACCTTGTTGTGTAATCGAGTTGACGGACGTGTGTGGCAGATTGCAACAGATTATTAAAAGAGGGGTTGGAGATACCCTGCCTAACTCAATTGATGGGCCCTTTTATATATTCTTCCCAAGCTGCATCAATAGCGTCATCACGGTATAGATATTCGTAAAACAAGTGCATGAGGGTACAAATAGGAGATGCCATTACCTTCCTGATGCGTAGTGTAAGCACGGTATTACTGATGTAGAGCGGACTATTGAGGCCTTCTGGTTTTGAATGCGGTAATCCAGCAATCAACTGGATGGAGCAAGAAGATTGTCATTTGTAGGAGAGATGTCGAGTTAGAAGGGGAAGCGCAACAACTAGGTCTTTCCTGAATGGCAATCATCCGCATAGCAACCCAAGATAATGCAACTGAAGAGTTGGCTGTAACCCGCACGGGTTAACGGGGGGGTGTCAGGATTTCCGTGTTCAAGGCGGGTTTGAGATTCACACGGATGATCGAATAAACCGATCCGCGTAAAGAATAGCGAATTGGTTCATGGCCGTCTTCCAATCCTTGGCGGCATAGCCCCA
>NZ_JBQXDJ010000039.1:0-40446 GCF_052601015.1 Chitinimonas violaceus
GACGGTCTCGATGGCGGCGAACGGATCGCGGCCGGCTTGCTTGGCCTCGATCAGCGCCTGGCCGATACGGCCGAACAGCCGCACCTTGGCATTGATCGCCTTGCCGGATGCCTGGAACTGCTGCTGATGTTTGTTCTTGGCGGCGTTGAACAGCTTGCCCAGGATGCGGTCGTGCAGGTCGATGATTTCGTCGGTGACGGTAGCCATGCCTTCGATGGCGAGCGCCACCAGGGTGGCATAGCGCCGCTGCGGCTCGAACTTGGCCAGGTCGGCTGGCGTCATCTGGCCGCCCTCGCGGGCGATCTTGAGCAAGCGGTTCTGGTGCACCGACCGCTCGACGCCGGAAGGCAGATCGAGCGCCTGCCACGCCTTGAGGCGTTCGATGTGTTCCAGCATATGCCGCGAGTTCGGCTTGACCGGCGACTGGCGCAGCCAGGCCAGCCAGGTCGTCTTGCCGTTGTCCCGGCGCTTGAGCAGATCGTCGAGGCGGCGGCGATGCGCGTCCGATAGCGGTTTGGCCAAGGCGTCGTAGATGCGCCGGTTGGCGCGAGTGATCGCTTCGGCGCTCGCCCGCTCGACGGCGTTGAGGGCGGGCAGAATGACCGACTGCCGCCGCAGATGCTCAATCAAAGCGTTGGCCAACACAACGCCCTTGTCGGTTTGCATGGCCAGCTCGGTCAGCGTGTGGACTACCTGTCGGTAATGGCTCATGGTGAACGGCTGGAAGCCGAACACCGTTTGCAGTTCGACCAGGTGCTCACGCCGGGTCTGCTCCCGCTGTCCGTACTCGCCCCAGCTTTCGATGCTGACCTTGAGCTGGTCGGCGACCAGTTTCAGCAAGGGCGGGAACGGCGGTTCATCGACGCCAAGGATGACGCCCGGAAAGCGTAGGTAGCAAAGCTGCACGGCAAAGCCCAGCCGATTGGCTGGCCCGCGCCGCTGTCGGATGATAGAGAGGTCGGTATCGCTGAATGTGTAATGTCGGATCAGGTCGTCCTTGGAGTCCGGCAATGCCAGCAGGCTATCCCGCTCGGCGGCGGACAGGATTGAACGACGCGGCATATTTACTGATCCGTTTTCAAGTATTGATACAGGGTTTCGCGACTGATTCCGAATTCACGAGCCAGCTTGGTCTTTTGCTCGCCAGCCTCGACACGTTGGCGCAGTTCGGCAATACGCTCAGACGACAGGGATTTCTTCCTGCCACGGTAGGCCCCGCGCTGCTTGGCGAGCGCGATGCCCTCGCGCTGCCGCTCGCGGATCAAGGCGCGTTCGAACTCGGCGAACGCGCCCATTACCGACAGCATCAGGTTTGCCATCGGCGAGTCCTCGCCGGTGAAGGTCAAATGCTCCTTCAGGAACTCGATGCGCACGCCGCGCTGGGTGAGGCCCTGCACCAGGCGGCGCAGGTCGTCGAGGTTGCGCGCCAGACGATCCATGCTGTGCACCACGACCGTGTCGCCTTCGCGCACGAAGGCGAGCAGCCGTTCCAGTTCGGGCCGCCGTGTGTCCTTGCCCGACGCCTTGTCGGTGAACACTTTATCCACCTGGACCTGTTCGAGCTGCCGTTCTGGGTTCTGGTCGAAGCTGCTGACGCGGACGTAACCAATGCGCTGACCGTGCAAGGCATCCTCCTGAGGGAAATGTGTCAGGAAGAAATCTATGACCTTTGAAGGTATGTGTCAAACAATTCGCGAGGTAGCTCTATTCTGACGTTTCCGCGCCGGATGATCTGACGCCAGGATAGGGTATAGCTCAAGCTGACACTCATTCCCCAGCACGCACATGGATGATCACGTAATCTGTTCGTTCGGCTCGGTGTCATGCCGTGCCCACCGATCCAACGGTAGCGCGAGTGCTATCAGTGAGGCAAACAAGCAGCCGAGCAAACAGCCCGTCTGCTTCGCTCATCGAAGGATGCCTACTTCACGTTGGAGATGACATAGCCCTTGTCGGCCTGGGCAAACTCGAAATCGACGGTCTTACCGACAGTGAGTTTGTCCAGCATCATTTTGTCTTTGACCTTAAAACCCATGGTCATGGCGGGCCAGTTCAGGCTCTTGACTGGTTCGTGGGCCAGTGTGACAACGCTGGCAGCAGCATCGACCTTGGTGACCTTGCCCTTGGCCATATGTACGGTTTGTCCTGCCGCTGGCTTGCCCATCGGCACGTCCTTCATTCCGTCCATCATCTTTTGCTGCGCCAGCGCCGCAGTCGCCGAAAGCACAAGAATGGCCGCGATTGAGTTGATCAGTGATTTCTTCATATTCAGATTTCTCCAGTAATTGAGAGGGTGGGAAACCGGTCTCTGGCAAATCCAGAGACCGGGGGGTTTCATCAAGGGCGGTCGCCGTTTGAATGAATAGGGCGCGCTTGCGCGTGTGGTTGTCGACGAGGCCGCCGCATCAGGTAATAGGCTGCCGGAATCACGAACATCGACAGCAGCGGCGCGGTGATCATGCCGCCCACCATGGGTGCCGCGATACGTTGCATCACCTCGCTGCCGGTGCCCCCGCCCCACATGATGGGCAGCAGGCCGGCCAGAATCACCGCGACGGTCATCGCCTTGGGTCGCACGCGCAGCACAGCCCCTTCGCGGATCGCGTCCAGCAGATCGGCTTCGCTGGTCTGGTTCTGGTCAACGCGTGCCATCCACGCCTGCTTGAGGTACAGCAGCATGATCACGCCGAACTCGGCCGCCACCCCGGCAAGCGCGATGAAGCCCACGACGCCCGCCACCGACAGGTTGTAGCCCAGTCCATACAACAACCAGATGCCGCCGACCAGGGCAAACGGCAGCGTCGCCATCAACAACAGGGCTTCACCGAAGTGCTTGAAGGTCAGATAGAGCAGCACAAAGATGATGAGCAGCGTGAACGGCACAACCAGCTTGAGCTTGGCAGCGGCGCGTTCGAGAAACTCGAACTGCCCGGACCACGACACCGAATAGCCAGGCGGCAATTTCACCTGCTCAGTCACCGCTTGCTGCATCTCGCGAACCGCCGTGCCCAGGTCGCGACCGCGCAGATCGACGTAAACGAAGCCCGCCAGGCGGGCGTTCTCGCTGCGCAGCATCGGCGGGCCGTCGTCGATGCGAATGTCGGCCACGTCGGAGAGGACAAGCTGCTGCCCGCGCGGCGTGACGATGGGCAAGGCACGCAGCCGGTCCAGCGAATCCCGCACCTCGCGCGGATAGCGCACGTTGATCGGGTAGCGCTGCAAGCCCTCGATGGTCTCGCCGATGTTCATCCCGCCCACGGCACCGGACACCACCGACTGCACGTCGGCGATGTTCAGGCCGTAGCGGGCCGCCCGCTCCCGCTGGATGTCAACGTTGACATAGCGCCCGCCCGTCAGGCGCTCGGCAAACGCACTGGTCACACCGGGCACTTGCTTGACGGCTTGCTCGATCTCACCCGTGAGCCGGTTGATGACGGCCAGGTCGCTGCCCAGCACCTTGACCCCGACCGGGCTCTTGATGCCGGTGGCCAGCATGTCCAGGCGGTTGCGGATGGGCGGAATCCAGATGTTGGTCAGGCCCGGCACGCGCACGGTCTTGTCCAGTTCCTCGACTATTCTTTCGGGGGTCATGCCCGGTCGCCATTCGCTCTTGGGCTTGAACTGGATGGTGGTCTCAAACATGACCAGCGGCGCGGGATCGGTCGCGGTCACGGCTCGGCCTGCCTTGCCGTACACGCTGGCCACCTCGGGTACGGCCTTGATCAGCCGGTCGGTCTGTTGCAGCAATTCGGCGGCTTTGCCCGCCGACAGGCCCGGAAACGCGGTCGGCATGTAGAGCAGATCGCCTTCGTCGAGCGGCGGCATGAACTCGCTGCCCAGATGCTGCAGGGGCCACAAGCTGACCACAAAAAACAGCGCGGCGCCCGCGATGGTGGCTTTCGGAAAACGCAGCACGATGTCGAGCATGGGCCGGTAGAGGGCGATCAGCCAGCGGTTGAGGGGGTTCTTCTGCTCGTCCGGAATGCGCCCTCGGATGAGATAGCCCATCAGCACCGGGATCAGCGTCACTGCCAGACCGGCGCTGGCCGCCATGGCATAGGTCTTGGTGAAGGCCAGCGGCGAGAACAGCCGCCCTTCCTGCGCTTCCAGCGTGAACACTGGCACGAAGGACAGGGTGATGATGAGCAGCGAGAAGAACAGCGCCGGACCGACCTCGGCGGCGGCATCGCCGATCACCCGCCAGCGGGCGTCGCCGTGCAGGCGTTGCCCGGGATGTTCGTGGTTCCATTCCTCCAGGTGTTTGTGCGCGTTCTCGATCATCACCACCGCAGCGTCCACCATGGCGCCGATAGCAATGGCGATGCCGCCCAGGGACATGATGTTGGCGTTGACACCCTGCCAGTGCATGACAATGAAGGCTGCCAGAATGCCAAGTGGCAGGGAGACGATGGCGACCAAGGCAGAGCGCAGGTGAAACAGGAACAGCGCGCACACCACGGCCACCACGATGAACTCCTCGATCAGCTTGTGGCTGAGGTTCTCGATGGCCCGCCCGATGAGGCTTGAGCGGTCGTAGGTCGGCACGATCTCGACGCCTTGCGGCAAGCTCCGCTTCAGAACAGCCAGTTTTTCCTTGACAGCCTCGATGGTGGAGAGCGCGTTCTCGCCCGAGCGCATGACGATCACGCCGCCGACCGCTTCACCTTCGCCGTCCAGCTCGCCGATGCCGCGCCGCATTTCCGGGCCGATCTGCACTTGGGCCACGTCGCCCAACAGCACGGAGACACCCGCATCGGTGGTCATCAGCGGGATGGCACGGAAGTCATCCAGGGTTTTCAGATAACCGGACGCGCGCACCATGAACTCGGCTTCACCCATCTCCAGCACCGAGCCGCCTGCTTCCTGGTTGGCGCGGCGAATCGCCTCGATCACCTTGCCATGGGGAATGCGATAGGCGGCCAGTTTGTCCGGGTCGAGCTGCACCTGGTATTGGCGCACCATGCCGCCGATGGTGGCCACCTCGGCGACGCCGGGCACGGTCTTCAGTTCGAACTTCAGGAACCAGTCCTGCAGGCTGCGCAACTGGGCCAGGTCCTGCTTGCCTGACTTGTCGATCAGCGCGTACTGGTAAATCCAGCCAACGCCGGTCGCGTCCGGCCCCAGCGCCGAAGTGGCGCCGGGGGGTAGGCGCGACTGCACCTGGTTGAGGT
Organism: Chitinimonas violaceus; assembly: GCF_052601015.1. NCBI lineage: Bacteria > Pseudomonadati > Pseudomonadota > Betaproteobacteria > Neisseriales > Chitinibacteraceae > Chitinimonas > Chitinimonas violaceus. Next base: position 5,172 of record NZ_JBQXDJ010000039.1, read on the forward strand.
ATTCCAGCACCCGCGAACGCGCCCAGTAGAGGTCAGTCCCATCCTTGAACAACACATAGACGTAGCTGTCTCCAAAGAACGAGTAGCCGCGCACGACCCGCGCCCCCGGCACCGACAGCATGGTGGTGGTCAGCGGATAGGTGACCTGATTTTCGACCAGTTGCGGCGCCTGCCCCGGCCAGGTGGTACGGATGATGACCTGGGTATCCGACAGGTCGGGCAAGGCGTCCAGCGGCGTACTAACGAGAGAAACCACGCCCCAGGCCGCCAGCAGTACGGTGGCGATTAGCACCGAAAAACGGTTGCTGATCGACCAATGGATCAGGCGGGCGATCATTGCTTGCCTCCTGTCTGCTTACCGTCCTGCGCTTGCCACTGGACGATCTGCGGCGCGTCGCCCTCGCGCATGTGGAATTCGATGTCGATCTCGCTGCCCGCGGCAAGCTTCTTCGAGACTTCCGGCGCCAGCTTGAAATCCATGGTCATTCCCGGCCACTTCAGGGCGGGGATTTCAGGATGCGTCAGCGTCACCGTGTCACCGGTCACGGCTTCCACGCGGGCGGTCGTGCGGTAGGTCTGCGGCGTGGCGTTGGCGCCCATCGGCCCAGCCTCGGAATTCGTACCGTTTGGCGAAGACAAACGCGCCTCCACGCCTTTCAGGCTGGCTTCGGAGTCGATCAGGAACTGTCCGGACAACACGATCCTCTGGCCCTGGCTGAGGCCGGACAGGATTTCGGCCTGGCCATTCTGTTCGCGGCCCACTTGCACCTCGACCGGACGGAACGCCCCTTCTTCGACGACCATCACCAGTGTGCGCTTGCCGGTGCGCACCAATGCCTCGGATGGCACCAACAGCGTGGCGCGCGCTTGGCCTTGCGCCGATGGCTTGAGTTGCATTTGCACGAACATTCCGGGCACCAGCTTGCCCTTGGGGTTGACCAAGGCCATGCGCGCTTTGCGCGTGCGTGTCGTCGGATTGACCTCGGGCAACAAGGCTTGCACTTGGCCACGGAACACCTCTCCCGGCAAAGCCGGGGTAAGCGCTGTCACCTGCGCGCCCACCGCCAGCTGCGACGCCTGGCTCTCCGGCACTTCAGCCTGCACCCACACAGTAGACAGGTCGTTGATGCGCATAAGCGGCATGCCCATCATCGCCGTGCCACCTTCACGTGCCATCAGTTCGGTGACTGCGCCGCTGGCCGGCGCGACCAGAGTCATGCGGGCCTGTATCTGGCCTGTGCGTTCGACCAAGGCAATCTGCGCCTCGCTCATGCCAGCCTGACGCATGCGCTGGCGAGCTCCTTCAGCGAGTGTCTCCAACCCACGCCCCTGCAAGCGCCTGGCGGTCAAATAGTCTTCCTGCACCGCCACCCAATCTGGCACATAGAGTTCCAGCAGCGGCTGCCCTTTGCCGACGTGATCCAGCGCCGCACGCACGTGCAGTTTTTCAATAAAGCCTGTGGCTCGCGCTTGCACCAGGTATTGACCGCGTTCATTCCAGGCTACGGTGCCCACCGCTGCAACCTCGGGTGCCAGTTGACCAGAGACGACTTCACCCGTGCGCACCCCGAGGTTCTGCTGAATGCGCGAGCTGACGGAAACCGTGCCGCTGTCGGCACCCTGCGCCCCGGCATAGGCGGGAACCAGCATCATGTCCATAAAGGGCGATTTACCGGGCGACTCGAATTTTTTGCCCGGCACCATGGGGTCGTGGTAGTAGAGGATTTTTCGACCGGTGAGCGGATCGACGTCGCCGCCCTTGAGGCCGCTCTCGACATGGCGCCGTGTGGCCGCTTCGCCCTCCGGTATCCCCCAGGCAGAGGGGTCTACTGCGGTAGCTGCAGGCGAGCCTGTCGCTTCGGTGGGCGCTGCCGTCGGGGCATGCGCCATCCCGTTGCTGAGACCCAGTTGGTAGAGGCTCCAGCCGCCCGCGCCGAGCACGCCGGCCGCCAGCAGGGCGATGACTATGGTTTTCTTGTTCATGGTTCCTGCTCCTGAGCGGGTTGATTCGACGGACTGGGCAAGGTCTTGGGCCAGGGATCAGGCAAAGGGGCTTGCCCGGCCTGTTCTTGAGGGATCAGATACTCCAGTTCGGCCCACCAGGCGGCCGTCTGCTTTTCGATGCGCAGCCGCTCCAGGCGGGTGTCGGTCACCATGCGCTGGGCTTCGATAACGGCAGCCAGAGGCGCCTTGTCGCCGCGGAAGGCAGCCTCCATGGCCTGGACTCGCTCCGTCGCCAGCGGAATCAGGGTCTTGTCGTAATCTGCGAGGCGCGTGAGGTTGCTGCGCCAGTTGGCGAGCAGGCGTTGCACCTCGAAGAGGTGCTCGCGCCGCATCTCTTCGCGCTCCAGCCTGATCTGTTCAGCCTTCTGCAACCTGGCTGACAGCTCGCGGTCCTGTTTGCGGGCCTGATCCCATTGCAGAGGAATGGAAACGCCCAGCGACACCATGTCGCCGAATCGGCTGCCCCGCTTGCTGTACATCAGCGACCAGCTCCAGTCGGCGCTCTTGTCCTGTCGTGCCACCTCGGCATCGGCCAGCGCCATCCGCTCGCGCGCATTCATCACGGCGATGTCGGGGTGCTGATCGATCTCGTGGCCCAACTGGTGTTCGGCGAGGCGAGTCTGGTCGATTCTCGGGGGGACGCCGAGTGCTTGTTCGGCGCTATCGCCGATCCAGCGTTGCAACTGCGCCCGGGCAGCGGCGAGCCCCGCACGTACCTCGTGCAATCGGTCATCGATTCGGGCCACGGCAGCATGCGCAGCCAATACATCCGCCTGGCTGCTGCGCCCGCCACGGTAGGCGGATTCAACCGCTTCGCTCACCCGGCCGGCTTCCTCACGTTGGCGCTGCAACAGACCCTGCATTTGTTCCTGGTAGTAGCGGTCGAACCAGGCGCCGGCTGTTTGAGCGAGCAGCCTGGCCTTCTGCATGGATCGCATGGCGGTCGCAGCTTCTGCTTCGCGCTCATAACGCGCGGCGCGTGCCTGGCGTTTTTCGGAGCCGGTGAAGGTCTGCATCAGACTGACCGAACGCATCGTCATGAAGTCGTCGGTCAGGCTGTAGCGCATCGGCCCCTCGATGGGCAGGTTGTCCACCGACAGGCGCAGCACAGGGTCCGGCAGACGACCGGCGGAAACGGCCATTTCCCGTGCCGCGCGGGTCGCTGCATCTTGGGCTTGCAGTGTCGCGGATCGTGCCTGCGCAGCATCCAGGGCCGCGTCCAAAGTCAGGGGGGATGAGGACGGTTGTGCCGCCGCTAGGCTGGCGATGCCGAGTGACAGCACGGCAGCAGCAATAAGTCTGATTCTGCGAGGCCAGTACCGGCGAGCGCTACGAACGGGAGGCGTACTGCCTCCCTGAGAGGGAAGTGAATGCATTGGCTAACTCCATGCGTGATGAACCCGCGCGATTGATCGAGCACGGGACAAGGAACTGTCAGCCACAGGGTGGCCGACAGCCGTATCGCGGTTACACGGAATTAGCTAAGGGATGGCGGTCGCCAGACGCCGGAGGGATCAAACGAGGCGATAAATCCGCTCAGTGCAGGCTCAGGAGCAGATGCCTGTGCAGATGGCGTGTGTACGTGAAACGACGGCAGAACGCATGCGCTTGCTGAGCTGCATGGGATATCCGTCTTGCAGAGCTTGCCGGTCTTGGCCGCAGTCTCGGCATCATTGCAGCAATCCCCGGCAACCTGAGCAGATTCATCGACGGAAGCCGTTTGGCCACCAGCGTGATCCATGGGGCAAGGCATTTGGAAGGCATGCGCGCTCACGCTGCCTTGGAAGGCAACGATGAGGCAAAGAAACAAGGCCAAGAAGACGCGCATCATTCCATTCTATCAAACATGGTTTTTCGGCGACATGCTTAACGTGCTTTATTTTCCGAATTCTGAGACGACCCCCCCTAGGAAAAATCCACAAAATTTGTGGACAAGCTGCCAAACAAAAGCCCCGCGACCTAGGCGGGGCTTTCTGCGGCTAACTTGCTTGTTTTTTGGGCATGCATCGTACGGCCCGGCCAATCTAAGCCAGTGATAATCCCACGAACGGGCGGTTCATACGTCCAACATGCGAAAACAAAGCCGATCTGGCCTGACGATACGTTCGACCAATTTTCGGCGCTCCAATTCTTTCAGTGCCACACGCAACTCACCATCCGTGACCCGGTCCTCATTTTCCCCGCTTCCTATCAACTCGCTCAGCATCTTCCGGGTAATACGCTTACTTTCGCCTACAATACCGGTTTCCTTATCGGCCATAGACAGCAATAGCATATAGGCTGCACCCACCAAAGATCCCGTGCCACGAAGCGCCTCAAAATTGGCGAACTTAATTTCGGTGTAACCCCCAGCCACTGGCATACTCATGCGTTTCCTTAATTAGTATCGATTTGTCGGGGCGTAGAACCCCGCAAGCTTGCAAGCTCTATCGCAGTTTCCCATTTGGCTTCCAGGCGCGTTACGGCTAAGCAGTCAGCGGCGCTATCAATGCATCCAGCCCCTCTGCGCCAACTGATTCCAGGCCGCGCAGATATGATCAAGTTTGAAGATATTCTGTTTTCGCGGGTTCCAAGCGTGCACCACGTTGGTGGCTGTATCTACATCGGTGGCAGGGGCTTCACCGCAACGACCACCGTAATGTGCAACCCAATGCACTGTGGCCAACAGTTCCATGCCGTAGGGAGTTTCGAACCCCTCGATCAGGTCGGCAACATGTTCGAGACGGGCCAAGGAATCCCGCTTATCAGCGAGGAACTCTGAAGCCTCATCAACAGCCCCCGGCAACAGCTCGATCTCTGCCTCAGGTTTCTGGCTATCCCCGTAGCCGCGAATGAAATGTCCTTCCATTACCTCCATTACCTTGTTGAGGTTGGGCGCGTAGGGGCCGTAATGCCCAGCTTCATATTTCAGTCGCAAAGGCTCGCCGGCTTCCTGTAGGAAATAGGCGAGTTTCTGCACTTCCAACAGGGTACGGCTGTAGTCCAAGGCCGAATAGGCGTCCATCAACTTGATGAACAAGGCTCGCGCCGGTGTCATGTGCGGGCGCTCCGTTCGCACTGGCATCGCCTTGGCTTCCGGTGCCCCCACAGGCTCGTACAGCAACACTTGCACATCCGGCAGACTCGCGAATGCCCGCTCAATCATCGGCCGCACCATTCTCCATTCCAACCCCCCCAAACCGCAACCCAGCGGCGGCACTGCGATGGAGCGGATACCCAGCCGTTGCACATCGGCCACCAATGCATTCAGCCCGGATTCGATATCCTCGATGCGCGACTTACCCTTCCAATGTCGCTTGGTCGGAAAGTTGATAATGTAGCGTGGATTCACCAAGCCACCGTTATCGTGAATCATCATCTTGCCCGGCACCATGTCACCAGCGTGGCAAGCCGCCTCGTAATGTCTGAAGTTGGCTGGGAAGGCTTGTTTGAATTGCAGTGCGATGCCCTTGCCCATATAGCCGACACAGTTGACCGTATTCACGAGCGCTTCGACTGATGCTTCCAGCAGGTTCCCCCGGGTGAGTTCGATCATCAAACGCTCTCCTCTAGTAATACCAGCCCGGCTTGACGGCGACTTGGGGCCGCGTCCGCAGAGGGAACTGGCTCAGTATGTTTTCGACTCGTTGCTGCATTGCAGCGTTCAATACCACAATGCCACGAATTAGCGACCAGTCCAGCGACTGCCAGGCAAGGAATTCAGCCTGCTTGCGTCGCTGCCGGTCGTTGTCATCCGGTTTATCCGACCAATAACGCTCCCCAACGATATTCCAATCCACTTGATCTAGTTGGGCCAGATCGTCGTACCAATGGGTGAATCCCGCCAACCCGTGCCCGTCAGAGAATACGAACCGGCATCCCGCCTGCTCGACAACCTGAGCTGTGGTTAGCAAATAGACCAGCGGCTCCTGGCCTTCTGTGTAGCCTGCTACTCGCCCGGTCTTGAGATTTAGCAACATCACTGACAACGGGCCGAAGTAAAACGGTAGGTAATCATGGATAGTCCCGCCCGGTCCGCAGGGAATTGGCCTAACGTTACGACTAGCTTGCACACTTACGTTGTGGATTGAGCGGTAAGTCAGACCATCGTTTGGCGTTGAATGCGGAGCGTGCAACACTCCCCTAGTCAGCAACGTGGCCAGGTTGTCTACATGCACTAGGCGATAGAGTCCGGTCGGATTCGGGATCGCTGCGGGTGGCATCACGCCACCCCCAATTCAGCCGGAACACAAACGAGACCGCGACCTGCAAGAAGACTATTAGCACGACTGCTTCGGAGTTCGATCTGCATAGCCAACTCGGATTCCGTTGGTTGAATCAGGGCTTTAGGCACATTGAATTTCTCGGCTCCCAACCCAACAGAAACCCAATACTCATTCATCGGCGGTTTCCGCACCAATTGCCTGAAAGGCAGTTGGTCAACGTAGGAACAAGTCGTAAAGGCGCCACTTTACCAACTCTCAGGCAGAGAAACTATCTGCCACTAGAGTTTTCGCTAACAGTCCGACAGCGAACGGTTGATTTTCTTGATGCCAAAGGCAGTTCAGGTCAAGAAGGGGTCTGCTCACGAAACGGAAATAATCGCACGGTAAGGTTCTGCGCATCCAGAAGTTGCACAGGCTTGTAACCCTGTTGCCGCTCTCAAAACTCATGCTTTCAGTCCAGATGCTTCGATAACGACTTTCGAGAACCACACAGCCCTTATCGCGGCTAGACAGGCTGTTTTCTCACGACTCAATCTCAAAAAACTTCGTTTTCGAGAAGCCCCGACGTACTAGCGTGCGATTATTTCCGTTTCGTGAACTGACCCCGGCCTAGACGGATGACTGCAAACAGCCAGGAGCGGTCCTTGGAAGAAGAAATTACGAACTGTCGCTTTTTTCACCTAAGCAGACATTCACCTATCCTAACCTTATCGGAATTACTGACGAAACTTGAAGTGCAGTGATCGCCAAACTGGTCGCTAGGTTCAAGGTCAAGCGTCAAGAAAAAGACGCACTAAGTGCAGGAACTGCTCTTCGGGAGGGGGGATGAGTAAAGAACGCTACCCAGAGAATTTGGCTGTTTCACGGAAGGACTTTCTTGAATCCGGGTGGGAGCATGCGCTACAGCAAGTGCCTCACGAAGGTTACCCATCGATGTGGCAGGCTTTTTCGGCAGCCGCACTTAGCGCGATCGAACAGGGGCGTAATGAGCACGGAAAGGTGCTCTGGTTGCTCGCTGATGCATGCTCGATGATGCTTTCGCCGTCGAGTCAAAACCAGCCTTTCAAACCCTATGCCGTATTCTCAGATCACCGTTCGGCAATCCCGGACGACCTATCTCAAACCGATATCACGTTCTTCTCAGAGATCGTCGATGCAGTAAATGACAGTTGGCTGAAGGCGCGGCTTGCCGATCTAGTTTGGTTAAAGGGTAAACCTCGTAATACTACATTCGCGCTGATAGCCATCGACGCCTATAAAAGCCTTCCGCTTGACAAGGACACTTGGAGACATGGTGGTCGCGATTGCTGGCCGAGAGCTATCAATTTGGCGAAGAACCTCAGGACTGAGGCTACTGACCGGTTGGAGCAAATGGAGGCGTTGATCGTCGCTGCATTCAGCTCGGTGACACGAGGCGACGGTTTCCTCGGACTCTGCTTAGCTAAGCTTTTGAGATCGAACAAACTGGGGTGTAAGCACCTAACCAATGTGGCAGAGAAGTTAGAAGCTTTTGCCCGTGAATTTGACGATGAAGGTGACCTGCGCGTGGCCAGAGAATATTTCTCAGCCGCTGTCGATTGGTATAAAGCCACCGCAGATGAAACCAAGGCAGTTGAAATGAATGTAGCGGTCGCCGAAGGCTGGGCAAAAGAAGCAGATGCTCGATCTGTGTCAGATAGCCCAAGCCACATCGTGGCAGCGTCCTTCTACGAAAAAGCCATCCAGACTTATCGCTTGATCCCCAACGCTTACCGTGCTTTGCACCAAGTGAATGAACGGATAAATGAACTGCGTAGTCATTTGAATGATTCTGGGGAGAAATCGCTTGGGGAGATGGTAACCGTCCGCACCGATAGTGTCGATGTAACGAAGGAAATAGAGAACGCAAGAAAGTTGGTCACTGGCAAATCAGTAGAAGAGGCACTTTTAGCATTTGTAAACCTATATCCTGGGGTAAATGCTGAAGATTTGCGCAGGAGCACGTTAATGAGAATGGATCAGCATCCATTGAGTACTCTATTTCCCACAACCAAAATGAGCCGTGATGGTCGTGTCATTGCTAAGCGTCCAGCAATGAGCTTAGACGGTGCAGCTGAAGAAAATGACGAGATTGCGATTTGCGCCGAGATGGTTCATGACTACGCCTTCTCGATCAACATCGTGGTTCAATGTCAAATCTATCCTGCACTGGAAGTGCTTCTTCTTGAGCACCGGCTATGTGAAGCAGACTTCGTTAATCTAGCCCGCCAGTCGCCCATCCTTCCGAAGGATCGTGCTGGTCTTTTCGGTAAGGCACTATTTGCCGGGTACGAGCTCGACTTCGTGACCGCACTACATCTTCTGATTCCCCAGATTGAGCACTTGGTTCGCGTATACCTCAAGCAGGCAGGTGCCAAGACCACGACTCTCGACAGAGATGGCATCGAGAATGAAAACGGGATGAGTACCCTGATGGGATTACCGGAAGCCGAGAAGGTATTCGGAAGGAACATCGCTTTTGAACTCAAGTCATTGTTTTGCGATGCGTTTGGACCCAATTTGCGTAATGAGCTGGCCCATGGATTACTCGACGAAGATGGATGCAAATCAACGTTTGCAATTTATGCGTGGTGGATGACGTTGCGATTCACCTTCAATACGTGGTGGAACGTTACACGCAAAAGCAATGCTTCGGAGGATTCCATTGTATGAGCGCCATTTTATGCATGCAGATGGAATTGCGAAGGACAGCTTATTACTACAAAGCTGCCGTCTGCTGCCAACGTGTGAGTTGGCCGCTTTGGGTTGTCAGCGGGCCAAAAGCGCTCCCACGCAACGCAGGGGTAGAACAAGCAGACGTTTCACCATCCGCCACCTGCGTTCAAACAACGAGATTTAAGGTGCATCTGCTTTTTCTCGGACCCGCATAATGGATTGACGTGTCGTCTGATAGTCCCTTGCCAACTGGGAAACAGACTCACCAGCCGAAAGTCGTTGTCTAATCTCTGCTTGATATTCCTTGCTTAGAGACGGCGGACGCCCCATACGCTTTCCTTCCGCCCGAGCACGGGCCAGCCCCGACTGTGTACGCTCAATCAATAAATCACGTTCAAACTCGGCCATGACGATTAATACCCCCATGGTCATCTTCCCTGCAGCACTAGTCAGATCCATTCCACCGAGTGCCAGGCAGTGAACGCGAATACCATCAGCGGCTAACCGTTCAATGGTTGAGCGTACATCCATGGCATTCCGACCCAGCCGATCCAGCTTGGTGACGACCAGTATATCCCCTGGCTCTAAGCGATCCAGTAGCTTAGCAAATTGGGGACGCTCGCTTGCAGCCACACTACCGCTGATGCATTCAGCCACTACGCGCCGTTCATTGATGGCGAAACCAGCGGATTCAATTTCTCGGAGCTGGTTATTGGTGGTCTGGTCGGCAGTACTGACACGGGCATAAATAAAGGTACGGGACATGGTTTCAAGCTTTTTAAGTGTACGAAATAGATGTACACATTAAAACACGTGTCCGAATTAATTAAAACCTATATTACGTACATGGTTGTAGATCTATGTACAGAATCGTCCGGTTTCGGACACATCGTTTCGTTGGCTTTCAAACTCTGATGCTCAGCCAGACTTGCCACAATCGAGATGGCGGCTGGTGACACGACCGATTGTTATGCCCATACACAAATAAGATTTGGCGTTTATACGTATTTCTGTAAAACTACATTACATTAAATGTACAAAAGGACAAATATGATTTTTAGTGTTCTTAATCAAAAAGGTGGGGTGGGGAAAACTACGATTAGCGTTGGCCTTGCTGCTTCGCTAGCTCACGCAGGTTCACGTGTGTTACTTGTGGATACCGACCCGCAAGGTAGTGCGCTTGACTGGGCGGCTGCTCGCCAGGACGAACCTCTGTTTACAGTTGTAGGGTTCCCTCGCCCTTCAATTCATAAAGAGATTAGCCAAATTGGAAAAGGGTATGACCATATCGTCATTGATGGACCACCACGGGTTACTGACTTAGCACGATCAGCCATCATGGCGTCTGATGTAGTCCTTATCCCAGTACAGCCAAGCCCTTATGACATTTGGGCGGCTGAAGAGGTGGTAAAGCTTGTAGACGAAGCGCGAATTTATAAGGAAAATCTCAAATCTGCATTTGTGGTTAATCGTAAAATTACAAATACTGCAATTGGACGAGATGTCCGCGAAGCACTATCTGCATATCCTGTACATGTACTAGCAGCCTCTATTACTCAGCGCGTTGTTTTCGCTGAAGCCGCTGCGCAAGGCAATGCAGTTTTTGAAATAGAACCAACAGGACCAGCCACAGCCGAGATAGAAGCTATGGTGGCCGAATTGCTGGAATACGCTAAATGACAAAGAAAGTTGCATTCGGAACAAAGCCAACCAATAAACCCGTTCCGGCGGCTGCTGATGCCTGGGTTGAAAGCCGTACATCTGGGGAGGCTGAAGTAATGAAGCGCCTCACTATAGATATTCCAGAGGAATTGCATCGTAAGATCAAAGCGCAATGTGCTTTGCGTGGATCAAAGATTGCTGACGAAGTCCGCGAACTTCTGTTACAGAAATACGGAAACTCGTAAAATCACAAATTACCAAATGCACAATAGTTTTTTTGTGCATTTGATGTTTTGCGTTTTTACTTCGGTGTCACACCTAACAATTGCGGAGCGAGTTGACGAGAAAATGTCGAGCAAAAAACATGATCTCAATGAAAAGCTGGCTGAGCTACGTGAGCGGGCGCTGTTACGCCAAGTAGAGAAAGAGGGGATTGAAGCAACTAATGCACTAAATCAGCCAGAGCAAAGTTGCTTACCATGGATACAAGATAGCCATAGCAGTACGCGAAATAACGGAAAGAGTGCGAAGTGGCTCCCGGTACGATATCCAACAGGTGATTTTTTCATTTGCGATATCTTCGACTATGCGATGAAAGACGATGGGGCAAGCATGGAAGCTCCTATCTTTACCCTAGCAACTAAGCCAGATACAACAATATGGCAGTGGCAAAGTAAGGATGGAAACCGCAGCATTACAGTTGTCCCTAGCGTAAAAGGTAGAGCCACACAGCACGATAAAGATGTACTTATTTATATCGTGTCTCAAATGACTGAAGCATTGAATTGTGGCAGGCAAGACGCGAAAAACAGGACAGTAAGGTTTACTGTCTACAACTATCTGGTTGCAACAAATAAGCCGACTGGGGGAAGTCAATACCTTCGATTGGAGGATGCCCTAGAACGGTTACGCGGTACATCAATTAAGACTGACATTAAAACAGGCGGTCAACGAGTAAAGGAAGGCTTTGGGCTAATTGAGCGTTGGAAGATCGTTGAAAAATCACCAGATAATGAACGCATGATTGCGGTTGAAGTTACTTTGTCAGAATGGCTATTTAATGCAGTTCAAGCAAATGAAGTGTTAACAATAAATCGTGATTATTTTCGTTTGCGCAGACCGCTTGAAAGACGACTCTACGAGTTAGCAAGAAAACATTGTGGTCATCAATTAAATTGGAAAATTAGTCTTGAGCTACTTCATGATAAGTCGGGAAGCCGCGCAACGCTGTTCGAATTTCGCAGAATGGTTCGCGAGATCATGGTTAACGATACATTGCCAGACTACCGAATGACCATTGATGATGAATTCGTACAGTTCTATACCAAAGACCCTAAGAAATTAGTCATAGGGATGTTTAAAAGACTGGATTCCGACATGGATTGACTGAATTTTTGCGTTCGTAACTTCGTCATATCACCCATGAAATTCCCTGTGCCAATCGTCAGGCTTAACGATGGTATGCATTGTTCCTGCCAGTGAGCAGGAGTAGGAGTAGGAGAAGGAACTCCATTCCAGGCATGAGAGGCATACCGCAAGAGTATCGTCATATCACCCATAATACTGTGTAGCTATCGTCATATCACCCATGTTTGCAAGCATGCATCGTCACATCACCCACATGTAAGCATCAATATCGTCATATCACCCATGTTTGGCTGTGGATAGCCTCGTCATATCACCCATGAAATGCCGAAAGTATCGTCATATCACCCATGTTTGGCTGTGAATAGCCTCGTCATATCACCCATAAACGCTTCGTCATATCACCCATGAAAAGGGTAGAAACACTCTTTAAATTCAATATGTTGAAAAAGCGTAACACGCGCGCGTTCTTTAACACTTAACTTCTTTAACGTACGTAATTACGGGAAAAGCGAAGTAAACAGTTAAATCCACTGCTCTGTATTTCTTAAGGATGCGTCTTAATCTGATCAAGACACTTTTTGCATGCCTAGACTGCATGAAAACGCATGATTTTTTTCACCCTGCCAACCCCTTTCCGCCCCAGTACTGACGCGGATTACAACCCATCATGCACCTGCATGAAAACCCCTCCATTAAGTGCGCGGGCGTGGCGGGGATACGAGCGCGCGCCAAAGGTGCAAATGGACTGGATTTACCTGAAAAAGCATCAGTACATTAGTACCAATCGCTATACCTTGATGTCTCGTGCAGGTTCCATCAAGATGCTGCGCCATGAAAAGTAAGCCATACATACGACTCGGTGACGCTACTACGCATGGGGGCTCTGTCATTGAAGGCGATTTGACTTTCACTGCGGACGGTAAGCCCATTGCCCGTATAGGGGACATGACCTTTTGCCCAAAATGCAAAGGCAACTTCCCAATCATTTCTGGCAACAATCGCGAAATTAATATGGGACGCGCAGTAGCAAGACATGGCGACAAAACCGCTTGCGGTGCTGAGCTGATCGCTAGCCAATTGAACTGGCAATCTCCCGACTATGGCTTTGAAGGTGATGGCGATGCCGGACAAGCTGCCCTTGAAGAGGCTGCCGCTTCGAAGTCGGTAGCAATACCTTCCGATGGCGGTATTTGCCTGGATTGCCTGATTAAGGCGGCTGCCTCGGGTAGTGCCACTATCACAAGGGGTTAGGTATGCACGAACTAAGAAGCCGTCTAGAGTCGTTGCGCACTAAGCAGCCCAATCTGAACCTTTATGCCCTCGTCGATGGTCTCCAATATGAACAGCACACGGGTAATCGTCTTAATCGCTCGCCCGGCTTCAGCCTAGCCTTATTCGATGGCACGCCCGACGCGGCACTGGCACACGCGGGGCCTTGGCTGCTCAATGAGGAACAGGCCGCCCCCAAACAAGTGGAAACCATCTACGAACTGGAAGCGGCAAAGCCTGCTGTGGTCTGGTTGATCGCATCGTCCCCCATGCTGTTATTGGGTATGGCCCTAACCAAGCGCTTAGAAGTGACGATGCCGGATGGTAGTCACGGCTTAATGCGTTTCTACGATCCGCGCACATTACAGGCATTGGTAAACACATTGGATCACGAACAGAGACAGGAATTTTTTGGCTGCGCCGAAGAATGGCATATTCTCATCGATGGCCGTAGAGCCAGATTAGGCGGTGCGTGACATGCTGACGCTCTCCCCAACTCAATGGCAGGAACTAGCAAAGCATGAGGCTGCTAACTTCTGTGACGCCGTCACTAATCAGTTACTCACTGACCGACCAGAAATGGCGAGCGTCCCAGGCAGGCAAGTGATTTCCAACCGTATGCGCTCTGCTTACACCTATGCCTGGGAGCTGGGATATAGCTCAACGCCTCATGTCACTAAGTTGATGTACCTGGCAGCGGATGCGCCGGAGTTTTTCCGGGAACCGAACATTGATAAGCAGCTACGCAAACCCGGCTATCCACCTGAGCAACGACTGGACGACTACCTTGCCGCCGTCAATTACACGATAAAAGGGATGAAAGCATGGCAGCCATAGTTGTTCCCGTTTTGGAAGGCGCTGCGCTGATTCTGGCGCGAGCGTTGGCCGCTGCTGTTGGTACAGCGGCGGGCGTAGAGATCGCCAAGAAACGAACCGAAGCAGCGGAGGAATCAAAGTCAACGCCGATTGCCCGTTCAGAAGCTGGCACAGATAAGAAGAAAAATAAGAAGTGCGAAATGTGCCCGCCTGATTGCGGGAATATATCTACCAGAAGCACGGCAGGTTGGTCAGAGACTTCTATTGACTACCAAGCACGCATTGGCGGTATGGCTGTAGTGCCAGGATTTATTGCAGAGTGGCAGTTTAACGGCGTTAGCTTTGATGGGTTCGATTCGTCCCAATGCCTCTTGAAAGAGGCTAAGGCGAAATACGACCAGTTTTTTGAAGATCGAACTGGCAGGCCCTATAGATGGTGGCAAAAGGGGGAGCTGGCTTTGATGGTTGAGGCCGCAAGGCAAAACACCGCAGCTTCGCCATCCCCGCCAACAAAATTGAACTGGTACTGGATGGAGCCCGCAAGCTATAGATTCTTTGCCAAAAGAATAGGGCAGATTGCCCCAAAAATTAAACATATCTACGAGCCATAAAATGGATTACGTCGCGTCTTATCGTCCTGCTGCATCAATGACTCTTCATGACGAATTGCAAAATCTGTTCTTAATCCGCCAGTACCTTGCAAGCGTGTCTCCCATATTTAAGACGTGGTTTCTAGGGGGTGATACGAAGGATGAAGCTTATTTGTATGAGGTCTTTGATGAAGCAGGGCCAACAACAGCCGCAACGGCTGTGTTGGTGAATGAAACGAAAAAAGACACCAAGATTCGAGCGTTCGGGATGTGGAACGGAATAGAGGGCGAGGAAGACGCATCATTGCAAGTTTTGTTCTCGCAGCTTGGCGGTCCAAGCATGTTTACCTTCAGTACTGATGCCAAAGTTCTAGGGAAATACGAATTTGCAGAGACAATATCCAAGGAGCTGATACGGCTTTGGCAACCTTCTGTGCTTACTGTCGGGCCCTTGGATTATGACGACGAAAAAGTATTTCAGGATCGCCCCGGCATTGGCTGGATGCTCTATTTGCCACGTAAGCTGACGGCTGACCAAGTGCCGGAAGCCCGCGCCCTAGTGCCCATCATGGACGGTAAGAAACAAACCGGTACGATCATCGTCAGCCAGACAGAGGAGGCATTCGACGCCGCCAACCCCGAACATGTCGCCGTGGCGAACGCTATCGAGGTGCGGCTAGTCGATCAAGATCTGTTGCCGCTCTATACGGAACTATGATCTCCTACAGGCAATCGTCGTTAAAACAATCCCCCTGACGTATTGGCATCCCAGTTGGTGATCACCAACTCCCCTGCTGTCTTACGTTCTCCCTCCGCTTTCCCAATCGAATATTTGATGTCCAATTCCAAGAAGTGGAAGCCGGCAAACGCTTCTCTAATGGCAGGGTGATCATTGATGCTCACCATTATGTTGCCCTTGATACGGCCCATCCAGTCTGCCATTGCGGTGTATTGATCGAAGGCAAACGGCACGCCATAGCCTGCGGTTTCCCAGTAAGGTGGATCGCAGTAAAAGAAGGTATGCGGCCGGTCGTATTTCTCAATGATGGCTTGCCAGTCCAGGTGCTCAATCGTGACGCCACCTAAACGAAAATGGGCAGCGGAGAGCGACTCTTCGATTCGCATCAAGTTAACGACTGAGCCGGTCGTCGCGGTACCAAATGACTGGCTGCCCACTCGCGCACCAAAAGCATGCTGCTGCAGGTAATAAAAGCGGGCCGCCCGCTGAATGTCGGTCAAGGTTTCGGGTTGCGTTAGCTTCTGCCATTCAAACACCTGGCGCGAACTTAACGCGTATTTGAACTGGCGCATGAATTCCTCGGGGTGGTGTTGCAGTACCCGGTAGAGACAGACCAGTTCGCCGTTGATGTCGTTCAAGACTTCACACTTGGCGGGATGAGCCCGCATGAAGAACAATGCGCCGCCACCGGTAAATGGCTCTACATAGCATTCGTGTTCGGGGAATAACGGGAGGATGTGCTCGGCCAGGCGGCGCTTGCCGCCAAGCCAAGGAATAATCGGTGTTGCTTGCTGCATGGTACTGCGGGCCTTTCTTCCGTTCGGAAATTCCGTTAGGCTGCGCCCGCCTTGTCGACAGGGTAGGCGGCCTTGGGTGGCATGCAGCGTTCTCTGCGTGTTGCTGGCCGGTTTGGGTACTCCGACATACTCAAACCGGTCGCCGTCTTTTCAGTTGCTTGCTACCCTCGCGGGGTAGCGTCTTGTTGTCTGATCCACGCCTGCAGATCCGTCAGTTGTCGGGCGTTGTCCTGGCAGGCGGCGTAGTTGCCGGTGACGGTAACCAGGGCGTCATCGCTTGTAAGGTCGCTGGCGGTCGCATCAGCGCTGCCGGTGGCAGCGGGAAGCGCGGACAAAGCAGCGGCGTCGTGCTGCTGCACCCAGCCGCGATCAAGGCGGCAGGCAGTATGGTCAGGGTTCGCCACATAGCGGATCACCTCCTTTTCAATGGTTTTGTAGAGAATGCGGTCTTGCGCCCTGCCCTGTTCGTGGGACGCTGCAACCTGTTGGCTGATGTCGATTTGCTGGCGTTCAATGCGCACCACGCCCACCAGTTGGTCCAATTTGGTAGCAAGGTGGCTAGCCTGTTCATCCAGCCGCCCGCGCAGATAAGCGAAGGCCGCCAGGGCCAACACCAAACCTGCCAGCGCCACCAGCCGATACGGCCAGGGAATCAGGTGGGTAATCATGCTGGCTGGGCAGTGCTCGCAAGCCCGCCCCCCGCCTTCGTATACGCCACCAACAAGCGGTCCAGGCTGTTTTCATGCTGCCCATAACCGGCTCCCGGCAGGCTGGCCCAAATGTTCCGCACACGCTGGATAGCGGCTTCGATCTGGCCGGACTGAATCAAGTGCAATGCGCCCCGCTCGCGAATCTGCTGAATCGCAATGCGGTCCTGATTGATTGGGCTGAAATCGCTTAGCCCTAGTTGTTTTTGGTAAACAACGTAGTAACGGGCCAGTAGCTGATAGCGGCCGGCTGCGGTTGAACTGATACCGAGCTTGGGAAACTTCACCAGCTTGCGCGGGTGGTCGTGATAGCTAACAAACAACACGGGCTGGCGTGGTGTGCTGCCGACGATCACGTTGTAGCCATTGTCGGACGCGGCCAGCAGGGCGGGGCCGAGTTCCGATAATGCGATCATGTCTAAAAAGGCGATGACGTTCTTTCCGCCGGCTTCTGCTGGCGAAATACGGGCGTTGCTTTGCATGGTTTGCTTTCAGATTAAGACGGAAAACTTGCGAAATTGCGCAATTTCGATTGAATTCAATCCTGGATGAATACAGGGATTGCTGGGGAAAGCAGGCAGCGGCCAGTAACTAGTCCCGCTTTTGCCCCTCATTTTTTCAGGGAAAACAGGAAGTTCTATATAAGCAGGCACTACTACCTAACCTGCTAATTGCCCAATAAATCAGCAAAAGCACAGGCAGAGCGTGCTTTCAGCGTGCCTATCAGTACAAACACACGGTTTACGGTCATTTCCACCTCATTTTTTTAGGGAAAACAGGAAGTGGCCGGCTCAGGCACTCACCAGCCACAGGACCAGGACGCTTAACGACACATGCTGCGCCACCATCGCCAGCCGCCAGATTTTCGGGGTATGCGCGGTGCTGAGATTCACCAGACAATCCACCTGCCACCACAGCAGCAGGGCGACCGCCAGCGTTAGCGCACGCAGGATCAGCGGGATGGCCTGAAACAAGACACCTTCAACGCTCATCATCCCTACCCCGCATTCCTGGCATGCTGCCAAACAAACCGATGACCAGGCGTTCCACATTGGGCATGATCACCCGGTGGCCAAGGTAGCCAATACTCAGCGCCAAGGTGGGCGCCAGCATTGGATGGGCAACGCCGTCCGGTACCGCTGGCATGCCCGTAATCACCGAAGCCGCCAACGGCGCGGCCAGCACCGCCAATACCGAACTCCCCACGATGCCCACCAGGCGGATTACAAACTGCGTAGGCGGTGCCGCAGTTTGCGACCAGACCGCACCGACCAATGCTGCCACCAATACCAAGGGGTCGATGCCGGTCGATACCCCCAGCACGGTCAGCCCACCCACGGCAGCCAGATTGCTGCCTACCGCCCCACCAGCTAGCGACTCTGCCATCCCTGTCTCTCTCTTCATTGTTGTATTGCTTGCGCCAAGCCCGGCGAGTGACACGCATGGGTTGCGCTCCTTATAAGGCGATATCGAGATTGGTTGCCGCTGATCGGTGATCGAACCACCCCCACCGTGGCTTGGCTCTATCCAAGGGGAAGCGTCCCGCCACTGCCCCCGGCAGAATCACTTCCACCTCACCGGTCTCCGATAGGCAGAACGGGTGCATGTGCAGATAGTCGCCCGATGTGCTGGGCTCCCGATGTGCGCCACACAGACCCCACTCAGAGGTAATACCGGACAGATACATGCCGTTCTCGGCTGTATTGAGCGCGCCACTCACCAGACGGGCATAGCTGGCCATCGTAATCACTTGCCGGACCGGCAGAATTTGAAACGGCAACAAGGCCGCATCGGTGCCGGGTTGCTTTTCCCAGGTCATCCGCAATACGCGGATATTCGGCGTGAAGTGCACGGCCAGGTTAAGGCCCATGGCGTTCATAATTGTCTGCGCTTCCTCATCCCTGGCGGCCCACTCCACACCGCTTTGAATGTCGCGCTTCACGGTCACCTTGACCTTGGTTCGAAAGGTGCTCCAATCCACCAGGCTATCGTTCAGTACATTGCCAAACTGATTACGAGTAACGCGGTGAAACGGCCAGTCAAGGCTGGCTTTCGCCTGCCAGGCTGTCAGCTCTGCAATCTTGGCGGAAACCTGGGCGCTGTCGACGTTCCAGGGTGAACCGGGCATGATGGTCCAACCCGACAACGTGCCCGTCCCACCGGACCAGCTCACCACCAGTTCCAGCGTTGTACCGCTGTAGCGGGTGACCTGCCCCACCATCCAGGCGTTATTCCCGGCAATCAATTGCAACCATTGCCCTGGAAACCAGCCTTTGCCGGCCTGGGTCGTCAGGGTCTTGTTCCCGAGCCCCACCGCGATAGGACTGGTGCTTGTTCCAGCGTAGGTTGCGGCATTGATTGAGGCAGCCGCCGCCGTCGCGGCGTTAACCGCTGTCCGGCCGATGGCAATTACATTGCTCATGGCTGGCACAAAGCGGCTGCGATGGCCACCATTGGCCAGACCCGTTACCGGGTGGCCGTCATCGGATACCGTCGTTCCATCCCCACCCAAGCCCGGATCAAAATACACACTGCTCATACAAACATTCCTTCATTCATCCACGGGCGGGCGTTAGAGATTGGGATAGGCAGGCTTAACAACTGACATGAAATTCACCGCCGGCCTGGCATGCGGGTCTGAATAGCGCGCCGTTATACCCAACGACTCATCCGCCCCACAGTTCGGCAACACCTTGAGCATCAGGGCGTATTTTTTGTCGTTGTTATCGCTATTGATCTGCTTGGCCACGAACGGCACCGCCTGCCCATCACCGGGCACGGTAATTTCATTGCTGACGTTTGTTGCATCGGAAGTAAACAAACAGATACGGTTTGCCGCCTGGGCATAGCGGCGCGCAATACCGCCAACGCTATCAAACCCATACATGCCGTTCAGCATCAGATACTCGTAGTAGTTGCGATCCCCGCCCATGCCGCGATGGGCCTTGGAAACCGTCACCTCAAAGAACGAGCCATTCGCCGCCCCCATGGTGAATTCCAGCAGTTGAATATAAATAGGCTGGCTGGGTACGGTCAGACAGCGCGGGTAATCCGTTGCCGGCAGAACGGCGATCCGGCTGAAGTGATACAGACCACCCTGCCGGGTAACCGGCACCCCGTTGATAATTTCTTCATTCGGGGGTGGACTGCCTGGCAAAATCGTCCAGCTCGCTGGCGTACCTGATCCACCGAACGCGGTCACATTGACGATCAGTATTGCGCCACCGTAATTGACCACCTGCCCGACCATCCAGGCGTTGTTGCCGGCAATCAGCTGCAACCACTGGCCGATGAACCAACCCTTACCGGCCTGGGCCAACACCGTCTTGTTGCCGAGCCCCACGGCAAGCGCGCTGGTACTGGTTCCCGCATAGGTTTCGCTGCTGATCGAGGCGGCCGCCGCCGTCGCCGCATTGATGGCGGTACGACAGATCGGCACCAGATTGCCCAACGCCGACAGCCAGCGGCTACGGTGGCCACCATTACCCAGGCCCGTTGTCGGGTGGGCGTCATCGGACACGGTGGAGCCATCACCACCTACCGCCGGATCAAAGTAAACACTGCTCATCCCACACACTCCTTTAATTCAATCCCCGCCCGGTGGTGATGGGCATACGGCCAGGTCACCGCAGACAACTTGCGCAAGGTCGCCGGAAAGGCGCGTTGCTGATAGGTCGACGGATCGTCGGGCACCTCGACGTAAAACACCTCGTCGCAGATATCGAGTGCCCGTTGCATCTGCATCACCCGGTCATAGGCTTCCCCCGCTGACAACCAATCAAGCTCGGCCTGCAGCACACGCACAGGCAGCCGCCGCGCAAAAAATTCATTACCCGCCGTACCCTTGGCGGTGACCGTGTTCGACTCA
This sequence comes from Chitinimonas violaceus, assembly GCF_052601015.1. Classification (NCBI taxonomy): domain Bacteria; kingdom Pseudomonadati; phylum Pseudomonadota; class Betaproteobacteria; order Neisseriales; family Chitinibacteraceae; genus Chitinimonas; species Chitinimonas violaceus. The sequence continues at coordinate 25,891 of NZ_JBQXDJ010000039.1, forward strand.
TAACCGAGACTGCGCCCCAGGCTCAGGTTGAGGCTCGGTTGATAGCCGTCACACACATAGGCGCGGCCAATCTGCACAAACCCGGCTGGGTTGGTCACATCGTTGATTTCGATACGCCAGCATTGCGCCCATAGCCGCTGCGGCAGCACCTGCAAGGCAATTGGCCGGTACTGCTGCAGCTGTTCTGCAGGCAGATTGCCCGACCAGAACGCTTTGCTTTCCCAATCCAGCACCCAAGGCCCGAAGTACGGCCAGACCGGTTGCCAGTCAGACTGATACTGCGGCTGCAGGAAGGCAGGTTCATTGCCGGCCGTGATACGCCACTTGGCGTTGGTCGTCAGGTTATGATCAACCAGCGCAATGACCTGCACCGGCTTGCTGCCGCCCAAGTCCGCATCAAACCGGCTATGTCTCGGCGCACTGCCGATACTGCGCGCCACCCGGCTAAATTGACGGTGCTGCAGGTGCTTCAAGGGCAAGCTCAATACCCACTCGCCATAGGTCAGCTTTGCCGTATCAAGATGGTTGGGGTAGCCAAACAGGACGTTGCTCATGCCTCACCCCCACAGCGACAAGCGCACGGTATCAATGCCGCGCCCTAGTTCTACCTCTAAGCCGACAATCAAGAATTCCTTGCCGGCAGCCAGGCCAAAGCGGTCGTGCTGCACCTTGATGGTCTTGCCGACTTCCAGCATCAGCAGGCGTGCTGATGTGCATTGCAGGGTGACATCAAGTCGGTCGCGGGGATTGCCAAAGTTAGACAGGCATCGATAAGCCAGCATCGTTGCGCCGTGTTCGCTGGCCATATTGGTATTGATGTCGATCTGGCGCGCCAGCTTTCGTTGGCCTGCCGTGCTATGCCGCTTGGTCACATAGCGAACCGGCTCCGACACCAAGGCGCGCTGCGATGGCGTTGCCCCTTCCGCCACCTGGCTCTGCACGGTGTGCAAGCGCTGATAAGGCACGCGCACGCTGCCTATCGGTGCGCCGCCGTCGTCACCGTCGCGCACAACGTCAATCGACAGAATGTCGGCTTCGGTCAATGACTCCCCACGCCAGAAGAACACCCGCGCCTCGCCGACCATAAAGCGGTTAAGCCGGTCAAAGCCCCACCACAGGTTTTCTGCGGGACAGACCTGGCGTAGCACGTCGAAGGCCGTCGCATCGCCCTCGACATACAGGCCGCACGAGGGGGTATCGCCTGTCGGCAGGGGCAAAGGGAGGTACTGCGTCGTTGGCAGACCAATATCCTCAACCAGCTTGCCAATAATCGATTGCGGCGAACTGTAGATCGACGAAGCATTGACTGTCAGTTCAACCGGTGGCGAACCCACGCGCAGAAACAGACCTTCTTTGCCCCGGTATTGGCGATACCTACCCGCAGCCGGTGCGCGGGCTTCCATGTCCGCGATGTTGGCGTAATCGTCGTTTTCCTTGACGATCTGCACACCGCGATCAAACACACAGGGCGAACCCATCGCATGAAAGCTCAACACCGCTTCCTGGTCGGATACCTGATAAATCTGCAATACCTTGTTCACCAGGCGCGGTCGGATATTCAAGACCGAGCCATACAGTCTGGGCTTGCGCTGGCCCTTAAGGCTGTCCGCCTCACCTTCCACGCCAGCCGCTGCGCTGCTGGTGCCGGCATAGGTATTGGTTAGCAAGGGCTGGGTGAAATAAACCGGCATTAAATCCAACACCTTAAATCGCACCTGGTGATAGCCAATCACCGGCTGTGACAGAAGGCCGCCAAAGGTCTCACTACTCGGCAGCGTCATCGACGCCGCCGGCGCGGTATCGAGATACCAGACCCGGAAGGCCCGACCATCGAAAGCGTACCCGCGTAGATAGTCGAGTTCGCCGTCAATATTGGTCAGCACGATATCCCCAAAGGTAGCCTGGGGTTGCCCACCAAGTGCCCCCAGTGGAATACGGCGAGACACGCGCAGGCCCTCGGTCAGCCGTGGTTCAAAAAAGGCATTCGGCGGTTGGTCACCGGGTAGCGTTGCACAGCCCTGATCGGCGAAGCGCAGTACTTCGACTTGATTGCTGCTCAGATTGAGCGCGTCCATTTCCAACAAGATCATGATTAAAGCTTTCTGGTATTAACGTTGCGGCAAGCTGCACTCTTCATAATTCCGGCGCTGTTCGCGGCTCAGGTTCGCGATTTCCTGGCGCAATGCCTGGATTAAGCGGGCGTTGTCTTCAGCAATCGCAGCCTGTTGGCGCAATACCGCATTCGAATTGCGCACCTGTTCTTGCAGCAGTTCATTCGAACGGCGCAGCACCTCGACGGTCTGTACCGCCGCTTTGTTGGCTTCGCCCTGGCTGGCTTTGCCCGATTGGGCGGATTCGGCCACCGCGTTCAGCTCGCCCAGAATCTTCTGGTACAGGCTGGCGTAGGCCATTGAACTGGCGTCGCGCTCGCGCCCCAAGGCCAGTAGTTGCTGCGCCGCCGATTGCAACTCATCCATCATCCCGACGTCGCCGCCTCGCACCTGGCCCAGATAGCGGTTGTACTGCTGCTCGGCCTCGCCATACCGTGCACCGACGCCCAGCGGGTTGGCGTTGCCCGTCACCATCCCGTCCAGGTACTTGCGCAGGTTGCCGCCTGCTGCCTTCCACGCTTCCGTGGTCTGCGCCGCTGCCCTGGCGGCTTCTTCCGCCGTCCTGGCGGCTGACTTGGTCGCAGCATCGATATCGTCGGTAATGCTGGCCAGGCCGCTCGCCAGGTCAAGCAGGGAAAGGAATTGCTTCCGCCCGGATGCGGTAGACAAATCCTGCATTTCGACCAACATCGCGAATTCCTCGCGGGTGGTCGGTAAGCTGTAGCCCAGGTCGCGAAACGCTAAGGTCAGCATTTCGGTGGTCTTGGCCTGCTTTTCTGCTTCGCTGTAGAAGGCGTTGTAATAGCTGTCGAATTTGCTCGTCAGCGCTTGCATGCCGCCGCCCAGTTCAATCAAGTCGCGCCGCGACTTCTCGCCGTAATCAGCGCGTGCACTGATGCCAAAGCTCGCGACACGGTCCTTGCTCATCATGTCCAGCATGCGATTGGTCGTCGCAAAGACTTCCTTGATGTCGTTGACACGATCTATCGCCGGCACGGTCTCCTTATTCAGTGCGGCAAACGCCCCGGCCAGGTCAAGCAAGGTGTTGTATTGCTTGCGCCCGACTTCGCTAGTCAGGTCTTGCCCTTCTACCAACCTACGGAACGCCTCACGGGTACTCGGCAGGTGATAGCCCAGCTCGGCAAACTGCTTGCGCAGCATCTCAGTGGCGCGGGCCTGCTGTTCGACCTCGGTGTAGTACTGGCTGTAGTAACTGGTGAACTTGGCTGACAAGCCTTGAATCCCGCCCGCCAGGTCCACCAGGTGCTGCCGTGCTTCCGCGCTGGCCAAGCCTACGCCGCCAAACGCGACGCTGGCGTTTTTACCCATCGCCTCCATGATCTGATTCGTTGTGGTGAAGGTGCCAGCCAGACGCATCAAGGTGCTATGGGCGGTTTCGCCCTTGCGGATCAGGCCGTCGATACCGGGTGCAACCCGCTGGGCCATCTCGTCACCGATGTCACCAAACAGCTTGCCGAATAGCTCCTTGTCCTTGGCCGCATCGCCGGACAAGGCCACGTTGATGGCCTTGGTGTAACCGTCCACGGCATTCGCTGACAGCCCAATCGCCTGGGCATAGCCGCGCACCGATTCCCGAACGGCGCTGACGCCGCTATCGAGCATCTGGTCCAGTTCGCTATCAATCGCCCGGTAGTCGGTACCGCGCTTGGTGCTACGGAACAAACCGCCCTTACGCTGCCAACTCTCATAGTGATGGCCGTCAAAGCCTTGATCACTGATGCTGCCTTGAATGCCGGACGCGGTGACTTCTCGCGGTTTGCGGCCAAAGGCACGATTGACGGCACCGCCGATGGCACCACCAATGGCCATCCCGATCGGTCCCCAGATCGCCCCAATCGTGGTACCGACGTTGACGGCCGCATTGCCGCTACCGCCGAACACCGAATACCCCCCCGAAATCGCCCGCCCGCCGTAATGGCCGACAGCCGCCCCAGCCAGCCAAGGCGCAGCCGTAGCAACACCCTGCCCCGCTGAGAATGCGCCCGTTGCTGCGCCGCCGCCCATCATGGTGCCCGCACCGGGCGCACTCATGCCCAGGGCAAACTCCGCCATCATCGGGCTGCTGAAGAAATTGGCCATGCTCATCGCGCCGCTGGCCATGGCCGTCGACACCGCACCAAAGCCATTCGACGAGAAGCTCTGCCATAGGCTCTTGCCGGCCTCGGCCCAGTTGCCAAGATTGCCCAGGCTGAAACCACCACCGCCGCTAACGCCACCCTGGCTACCGCCCTGCATGGCTTGACGCATCATGCCCATGAGGTCGTTTACTGCGCCCTTAACGGTGGCGCTGTAGACCGCATCAGCTAGCGCCGTAGCAACGGTGGTACGCAACGCCTTGCCGAAGGTCTTCATCCAGTCGTGATTGCCGTTGAAGAGATTGGCGAAGGTATCCCTAAATATCCCGTCGATGCTGTCAGCGGCCTTTTGCCATTCCTTCGTGGCGGCTTCCGCCGCTTCGCGAGCGCGGTCCTTGTTCTCGATACCCTGGGTAAGTTCCATGACGCGCTGTTGGGCAGTACGCTTGCGTTCCAGGTAGTCGAGTTCGACCGTCCCCTTGACGCCGATGGCCTCGGCCAACTCACGCTCAGCCGCAATCTCTTCGTCAATCAGCCGTAATTGCTGTGCGGCAATCTGTGACTTACTGCGACCGTAGTTCTGGTACTCACGGTCCAGGTCGGTGACCTGATCTTCCAGTTGCTTCAGGGCCTTTTGCCGCGCTGTGATGCCGTCATCGAACCACTTGGACAGTGCTTGCCATTCAGCCTGCACTGCCTTGGCCATCTCCTGCGCTGCCTTCTTGCCTGCCTCGCCAAAGCCCTTGACGATAGGCGCAGTCGCTTTCTTGACGCCGATGTCTGACGCCGCCCCGGCCGCATCGGCTACCTGGCGCGGCACCTCAGCCCATACGGCGCTAATCCGGTCGGCATACTGGTCGTTCTTTCTGGCCATGTCGTCAAAGGTCGACACGGCAATCGACTTGGCTTGCGTCCAATCACGGTTGGCCGCAGCCACCGCGGCAGCAGCGAGACCGCCAAACAAGGTACCGATCTGGTCAAAGACCGACACCACGCCATAGCCAATCGAAATCAGTCCCTTCAAGCCAAAGCCCAGCCCGTCGACGGCTATGCGTAAGCTGCCGCCCTGGGCTGCGCTACTTAGGAATGAACCCGTCACCGCCGTCAAAGCCGGCAGCATCTCCGCCGCAATCTGCGTCGCAAAGCCGCCGCCTGCCATGTGCAGCTTGTCCAATTGGTCATTGAATTGCCCGGCTGCCTGCACCGTGCTGTCGTCGAGCACCGCACCCAGGGATTCGGCTTCGGCGCGCAGTTCGGCCAGACCGGCGCTGCCCTGGTTCAGGAACGGCAGCATCTCGGTACCCGACTTGCCAAACAGCTCCTGGGCCAAAGCGGCCTTGGCAGCGCCATCCTCATAACCGGCAAACTTGTCGGCAACTTCGAGCAGGACCGCATCCGTATCCTTGAGGTGGCCACCCGCCCCCTTGATGCTGATGCCCATGGCGGCAAATGCATCGTTGCCGTTGGCCATTTCCTTGGACAGCTTGCCCATCGACGTGCCCAGCGCTTCGATGCTGGTGTCGGACAGCTGGGCGGCGTATTGCCAGGCGCTGAGCGTGCTGGCAGCAACGCCGGTACGTTCGCTCAAGTCGCCAATCGCGTCGGCGGCATCAATGCTGCCCTTGATTACACCCGCAAGGGCATTGACGCCCAGGGCCGCGAAATACCCGGTCACCATATCCGCCATGCCCTGCAGTTCTTTGGTGGTGCGATCCAGGCTGTCGCTGATACTGCGCCCAGTACTGGCGACCATCCGCTTGGCCTGGTCCATATCCGTACTGAGCCGTGCCACATTGGCGGCCAGGTCAATGGTCAATGTGCCGATGGTGATATCAGACATGCTTACCCTTTACCGACGCGCCCTCACGGGCGGCGCGGTCCATTTCCAACAAGGTTTCGATTTCCCACCCGTTCAACCGCACCCCGAACAGCTGCTGCCAGGCGACGATATCGGCCAGACTGATCGCAGGCGGCCCAAAGCCGGTCGAACTGGCTGCATTGCGCAGCTGAAAATACGTGTCGTACAGGGACTGCACGCACGCAGGGACAACAGGGAGCATCAACTCCGGGGGCATCTCGCCCGTGGCTCGGGCCACGGCGAGCAGATGGTCACGCAGGGTTGCGCCGTCGCCCGCAGGCTGGATCAACGCAAACTCCTTGCGTATCCGCGCGATCAGTCCGTCCCGGAGTGTTGAATAAAATTTGTGTTTTCATTCAGAAAGGTTTGCACCTGTAGGCGCAGCCAACCCCGCTTGGGATTGGCATAGAGGGCGCGCACTTCCTCCGGCGTGCAGGGAACGGGCTTGCCATCGCGCATAAAGCCTTCCCAGCCCAGCGTGCAGGTGACCAGTTCGTTCACCAAACGCTCGACGTCTTCTTCAGGATCGGTCGGCTGTACGCGACCATGCTTGGCAATGTCATGACGCATTTTGCGGTGTCGTGCATTGACCATGGCCATCCGCTTCGGATGCTCCTGTCCGGCCAGGGTGATGGATGCGCCAACCGGGCGGCCGGTCTTGGGGTCCACAAGCTCGCACTTGGCTTCCTGCACTTCTTGAATCGAGTCAATATCAAACATGGGTTTTGCTCCTGTAGAAATAAAAAAAGACGCTTCAGCGTCCTATGGGGTCATGCACCGGGCTTATGCCTGCGAGTCCTGTACCACCATCGTGGTGGGGTCATACGTACTTGCTGTCGCATTCAACAGCGCCTGGAATGGCGCTGTCACGACAATGCCTTTTTCGCCATCGGAACGCGTAGCGCCACCGAGCTTGATACGTGGCAGGGTCAGGCTGATGAAGTCCGCATTGGGGCTGTTGTCGGTCGTGAGCACTATGGTCAGACTCAGATCTGTTTCATCCAGAAAGGCGTCCCGGAACAGCGTTGAATCAAAGTAGGCCGTTAGCTGGCCCGACACATTGACGCGGCCCGCAAAAATCCCGGGTATGGCATTGGAGCCCACCACAGGATCACCCGAATAACCGCCATCGACTTTGATACTCAAGCCGGTACACACGGCCACCGCCACGCCTGACACCGTCAGCACGCCATTGACGGCTGCCACAATGCCGGTTGACGTTGCCGCTGCCGGATTCACAAAATACGGCGCGGTTTCCTTCTTGATACTGCCCGCCCCCATAAAGCCGATATCCAGCGTTGCCATGCCGGTCGGCGGCAACGAGATATCGAGACTCGACACCTTGAGGCCGGTATACAACTCGGACTGGCCCAGGTCGGCATACCAGTGTTCAATGGCAAACGACTTATCTGTATGGCCACTGGCGGGGGTGTAGGTCTTCTTACCGACAATGACCAGTGTGGCGCTCGCAATCGGCCCTTCCGCCACCAATGCGGCACCATTCAACGGGGTGACCGTCGCGGCCAGCGGGGTCAGGCCGATCACCAACAGGTTTTTGTTCAGATTGGCGGCTTTAAAGCCACCCTCGGTCAGGCGCACCACATCGCCGATCTTGAGGCCATCCGCGAGGAAGGAACCCGCCCCACGGGTCAACGTGTAGCCCGAACCGACCGCCGCGATGGTGATGGCGGCCCCGGTCATTGGCGGCACCACCGCAAAATCACGCCGCAGGGCAGCGGCAATAAAGTCGGCATAGGTCTTGGGCGATAGCTCACCCTTGAGGGTGCCGCCGCTTTTACGGGTGCCGTGCCGATAATCCGCAATCTGGTAATCAGCGCGCAGCTCGTTCGATTGGTAGGTGTCCTTGGTGATGTCGATGGACGATTCGACACGGCGCACCAGCTGGCTGCCTGCCGTGCCGGGCGGGGTATTGAATGCGGTTTCGACCTTGTAGCGCACCTGTTTGGCAATACCGGATGCAATGGGCATGATGGGTTCCTATACGTAGTAGATCAGCCGGATATCCACCGGCTGCACAAAACATTGAGGGTCGTCGATCCAATCATCGGGACCGGCCAGTTCCAGCGTTGCCGACACCAGGTGGCAGCCGGCAACGGTGCCGCTTTTGAGATGGCAGGCATTTTTGATCTGCTCGATCACTTGCTTCAGCAGGCTGTAGTTGCTGGCCAAGGCGTCGATCTGCACCCGCGCCGTCATCAAGGCGGGGCCGGCTGACTGGTCGATCACGCCCGACGGCACCTCGCTGATCAAGCGGTACACCACGGCCGGCAAGGGGTCACCTTGCGGGCGGCGCAGCGGGTAAATCCGGTTTTGCACCAGCGCGACTAAGCCTGCGCTGTCTCGCAACAGCGCATGCAGGATTTTTTCAGGGGCCATGATGGGGATTAAAAGTCTGTATCTGCCGGTAAACCGGCCTTTGTGAGCGCTTTCGGCAAGCGGGCGCGTAAATAGTCTGAAGCAACCGTCAGCGCAGCCTGTGCCTTGGTATCAAGCGCAGGCCGCATAAACGGCTTGGCTTTTGCGCCGGGATGGCGGACAAGCTGTCGCATTACCCCAGCCACAAACAGACTACGTCGGTACTTCGGCTTGATCTCATGTCGGCGCGTACCGAATTCGACCATATTGGCGTAATAGACATTCTTACGCCCCTTTCCTGCCTGGCTACCGGCCTTGATACTGACGACCACCTTGCCGGCCCGTCGATAGACCCGGGCGGACACCCGAACGGAGTCCGCCAGATCCCCACTGACGTGGACCACACGGTTACGGGCGTCCTCCGCGATCACCTCCGCCCCAGCCCGCAATGCGCCGCGCAGGATATTGGCTTCCACCCGGGCAGGCAGTTGTTTCAGTACCTCGTCGATCCTGGCCAGGTCCAGATCAAACTGCTGCATCGTCGAGCGCTTCGCACATCAGTTCCAGCCCTTCCTTGCGGCCAATCTGCAGGACTTCCTTGACGTTCAGGGCGCGGCCATCGGGCAGCAACAAACGGGTTTTCACCGTCACATCACTGCGCCAACGCATGAAGACACGGTGGGTGGTGATATTGACGCTGCCGCTTGAGCGCTGCTCGAAATATTCCTTGCCGCGTATGTCCTGCACGCTGGCCCATCCTATGGGGCCATTGATCCAGTCGGTAATGGCATCGCCGAATTCCCCGCGCGAATAGATCGGGGAGCGCACCGTTACCCGGGTATCCATTTTTCCGATTTGCATTACGTCACCCTATGAATGCAATAAGCATCGAGTAAGCCATCCAGGTGCGAGCGCGGCAGCTCGGCAGCAGCCCCAGTCAATAGCGTGTTGCGGTGCTCAAACGCGCCCGCCAGGCGTAACAGCATCCAATGCCGGATAGGCATCGGCACGGCGTCCGTCATGTCGCCGTAACCACAACGCATATCGATCTGCACCGCATCGGGCAGGCTGGCCGTGTCGGGCCAGTCCCCATTGAGCGGGTACAACATGGGGGCAGCGTCCCGGATCACCAGCCGGTAGCAATCACCCGGCAGTACCCGTTCCACGCCATCCAGGCCGGTGTAACGGACCTGCACAATCGATTGCACAGGCGACAGACCCAGGTCGATGGCTTCAAACGGAAAATCCCCCAAGCTGAGCCGCCAATCCTGGGTAATAAATCGCCGGCCAGTCAGGTGCTCCGCCGTCATTCGCACCGAGCTAATCAACATGCGGATTAAACCGTCCTCGCTGTCGTCGTCAAAGCGTAAAAATGCCTTGGCTTCGTCGAGCGAAATCGGTTCGATAGCGGGCTGTTTAAGCGGCGTCCTGCTGGCGTTAAACCGCTGCCTGGCTGCGGGCATACGCCACCGCCTCCGGATCGTTGTCCGCCAGGCCGGCCTTGACTGCGCTGGCGACGTCCTTTTCTGCTAGATCAATCACCGTGTTGGCCTTGCCATAAGGGCTATCGACCAAGAGCCGGACCGGCACGGTGCTGCTGATACCGGGTGCGGCTGGCGCTTCCGCATCAGGTTGGCTGATGGATTCATCGGGTGTTGCGGTGTTTCTGGCCATGGGGGTTCCTTTTCAACAAAAGCAAAAGGCCGCCCGCAGGCGGCCCATTAAAGGGGAATTCGTTTAAGTTGCGCTGTTCTGGTAGACCTTTACCGCCCCACCGACATCAATCATGTTGCCACCTTGGCGGTTGAACGCCAAAAAGCCGATCTGGCCATTTCTGAGGAAATAGGAATCGGCCATGCGGAACAACGTCAGGTCCATCACTTCGCGAATCAGATAACGCGAAAAGTCACCAAACAGGATCGATTTGGCATTGGCGCCCATGGTCGGCATTTCCTGCGACAGGTAGATCGGACGATTCAATAACCGGTCCGGCGCGCCGCCTGCGTTGCCCTGCTCATAACCCGGTACAAAGATCGGACGACCATCGTTATCTTTCAGCTTGCGCAGCTCCTTCAGGGTACTGTCGTGCATCATGAAACCGACGCCAGGCCCAGCCCGGTAAACCGGATCAACACTGTGTTCCAGATCCACCAGGTCTTCATAGGTCACCGTCATTGTCTGCCCGGTCTTACCGATCTTGCCTTGCCCTGCGGCCGTCACAATGCCGCGCGGTTGATTCACCCCGGTGCCATTGGTGAAGTGCTTCGAGGTAATCCGGCCGATACGTAACGCCAACAAGGCGTTGATATAGCCTTCGATGTCAAACATAGAGTCCTGGATCAACTCGAAGGGCACCGCAATACTCTTGGACGAATACTTGAATACATCCAGGGTCATATTGCCAAAGGTCGTATCCGCCGCGCTGACAGCTATATTCTGTCCAACAATCTCGCCCTCTTCCGATGTCGCGTCGGCAGTCGGGAAAATCATCGGCGACCCGGTCCCGGTCTGGATGGTCCTGGCCACGGAACGAATACCGCCGAACTGTTTCATGGCCTGAGTCAACTCGCGGTAGTACTCGGTAGCCACCGTATAGCCGCCCTCATTGGGTGTCGTGGTCGACATGGCTGCCTGCGGCAGGGCCATGGCATTGGCAATGTCACCGGATTGGCGTGCGTACATACGCTGCCGATCCTCCGCCACCATATTGCCCACGCCCCCCGCCATGAAAGCACGTAATGCCCGCGACTCTTCGCGGTTGTGATGTGCGCCCTCGGTGCGGGTGAATTGGTTACGCAGGTCGTCACTGATCTGGCCTTGTGCCGCGACGCTCACCCCGATAGCGGCCATGGCGTCGTTATATCGTTTGATTTTCTCGTCCAATCCGCCAAGCTCAGCCATGGCCTTTTGGTACTTGGCATTATCGTCATCATTCCATGCCTTGTTCTTGTCCTCGAACATGGCATGGATGTCTTTGGCAATGGCGTCGCGTTGCGCCCGCAGTTCAGTAATGGCGGTCATCGGTAGCTCCAGAAAAGAAAAAAGCCGCTCAATTGGCGGCTTGGGTTGGGTTAACGCGGGCGCGTTAAACGGGAATCATGGCTTTCAGTGCGGCACGGTATAAGGCGTCCCGGTCGTACTTTGCAGGCTGTGGTGGTGTTGCTGGTGCTTCTGCTGTCGCTGGTGTTTCAGGTGCTGCTGGCTTGTCCGGTGGCGTTGGTGCCTGGCCGACCGGGCTATTACGAAAGGCGGACAAATCCCATTGTCTGGCCTTGGCTTCGGGGGCTTTGTCGTCAGCAATCTTGTCTGCAAAACCCAATTCCACCGCTTTTTCTGCGGAGAACCAAGTCTCGGCATTCAGCCACTCGGTAATCTCGGCATCCGGTTGTCCGGTTCGCTTGGCAAAGGTCTTGACCTGGCTGGCGTCGATCTGATCGAGCAGGTTGGCGCTGCTGCGCAGCTCACCAGCGTTGCCCATCGCCATCACCCAAGCGTTATGAATCATCACAAATGACCCTGGAGCCATGTGTATCTCGTCTGCCGCCATAATCAGGAATGAGGCGGCGCTGGCCGCCAGACCATCCACATGCACGATGATCTGGCTAGGGTGTTCACGGATCGCCTGTTCCATGGCCCTGCCGGCAAACACCGACCCACCGGGCGAATTGACCCGTAGATGGATCGTGCTGGCCTTCATGCCATTCAAGGTTTTGACGAACGATTGTGGGCTAACACCACCCCACCATGCCGCTTCGTCATCACTACCAACAATCATGTCGTACAGATACAGCGTATCGCTGTCATCCTGTCCCGCCACTGCCTGAAACTCCCCACGCTGCCGGTTACTAGCCATCAGTTTCATTAAGGGGTGCATTAGCTATTGTCCTGTTTTATTGGTTTCGTTGCTTCTGTTGGTGCGGGTTTGGCTGCTGCGCCTGCCATCATCAGCATGTCGCCATCCGGCACGGGTGGGAGGTTCTTCAGCTTGCGTACTTCATTGATCGTCATCCAGCCCTGCGCACCGGGCCCCCCAAGCGCCTTGTTGAAATAGGGGTCGTCTCAGAAAACGGAAAATAAAGCACGCTAAGCCGATTGCAGTGGCCGTAGCGGCCTGAACCTGCCCGCGCCGATCTTGGCGCTGCTGCGCCAGAGGTAATCGCCGGTCAGGTTGATGTGCTCCCAGCCGAGCGGCGACAGGTACTGCAATAGGCCGTCAGCGACGGCTTGACCGTGGCCACGTAAGGCGTTCGCGGCCCGCTCCAGATAGACCGTGTTCCACAGCACGATGGCAGCCGTGACCAAGTTGAGGCCGCTGGCTCGGTAGCGCTGCTGCTCGAAGCTGCGGTCGCGGATTTCCCCCAGGCGGTTGAAGAACACGGCGCGGGCCAGCGCGTTGCGCGCCTCGCCTTTGTTCAGCCCGGCATGCACGCGGCGGCGCAGCTCGACGCTTTGCAGCCAGTCGAGGATGAACAGCGTGCGCTCGATGCGGCCCAGCTCGCGCAGCGCTACGGCCAGGCCGTTCTGGCGCGGGTAGCTGCCGAGCTTCCTGAGCATCAACGAGGCCGTGACTGTGCCCTGCTTGATCGAGGTGGCCAGCCGCAGGATTTCATCCCAATGGGCGCGGACGTGCTTGATGTTGAGCGTGCCGCCGACCATAGGCTTCAGCCCGTCATAGGTGGCATCGCCCTTCGGGATGTAGAGCTTGGTGTCGCCCAGGTCGCGGATGCGCGGCGCGAAGCGGAAGCCCAGGAGGTGCATCAACGCGAAGACGTGATCCGTGAACCCTGCCGTGTCGGTGTAGTGCTCCTCGATCCGCAGGTCGGATTCGTGGTACAGCAGGCCGTCGAGCACGTAGGTCGAGTCGCGCACGCCGACGTTGACGACCTTGGTGTGGAACGGCGCGTACTGGTCGGAGATATGCGTATAGAACGTCCGCCCGGGGCTGCTGCCGTATTTCGGATTGATGTGGCCGGTGCTCTCGGCCTTGCTGCCGGTGCGGAAGTTTTGGCCGTCCGACGATGACGTGGTGCCGTCGCCCCAATGCTCGGCGAACGGGTGGCGGAATTGGGCGTTGACCAGTTCGGCCAGCGCCGCCCCGTAGGTTTCGTCGCGGATGTGCCAGGCTTGCAGCCAGGCCAGCTTGGCGTAGGTCGTGCCGGGGCAGGACTCCGCCATCTTGGTCAGGCCCAAGTTGATCGCGTCGGCCAGGATTGTGGTCAGCAACAGGTTTTTGTCCTTGGCCAGGTCGCCCGATTTCAGGTGTGCGAAGTGACGGGTGAAGCCCGTCCACTCGTCCACCTCCAGCAGCAGTTCGGTGATCTTGACGTGCGGCAGGATCATCGCCGTCTGGTCGATCAGGGCCTGCGCGGTATCGGGCACCGCCGCGTCGAGTGGCGTGATTTTCAGTCCCGACTCGGTGATGATGGCGTCCGGCAGCTCGTTGGCCAGCGCCATGCGGTTGACGGTGGCGAGCTGCGTTTCCAGCAGCGTCAGCCGTTCATGCAGGTACTGGTCGCAATCGGTGGCCACGGCCAGCGGCAATTCGCTGGCCTGCTTGAGGCTGGCGAATTTCGCGGGCGGCACCAAGTAGTCCTCGAAATCCTTGAACTGGCGGGAACCTTGCACCCAGATGTCGCCGGAGCGCAGCGCGTTCTTCAGCTCCGACAGCGCGCACAGTTCGTAGTAACGCCGGTCGATGCCGGTGTCGGTAATCACCAGTTTCTGCCAGCGCGGCTTGATGAACTCGGTTGGCGCATCGGCGGGCACCTTGCGGGCGTTGTCGCTGTTCATGCCGCGCAGCACCTCGATGGCGTCGAGCACATCCTTGGCAGCGGGCGCGGCCCGCAGCTTGAGCACGCCGAGGAATTCCGGCGCGTAGCGGCGCAGCGTGGCGTAGCTCTCCCCGATGCGGTGCAGGAAATCGAAGTCCTCCGGCTGCGCGAGTTTCTGCGCCTCGGTGACGCTCTCGGCGAAGGCATCCCAGGACATGACGGTCTCGATGGCGGCGAACGGATCGCGGCCGGCTTGCTTGGCCTCGATCAGCGCCTGGCCGATACGGCCGAACAGCCGCACCTTGGCATTGATCGCCTTGCCGGATGCCTGGAACTGCTGCTGA
>NZ_JBQXDJ010000040.1:0-40158 GCF_052601015.1 Chitinimonas violaceus
GGCCATAGCGTGTTGGACCCACTCCTTCCCATCTCGAACAGGACAGTGAAACGACACCGCGCCGATGATAGTGCGGATCTCCCGTGTGAAAGTAGGTCACTGCCAGGCGCCTTATAGTGAAGCCCCGGTCTCAACAGAGATCGGGGCTTTTGCTTTGCTGCTTTGCGGGTTTCGAATTGGGGGACAGTAGGAATGGAAAGAGAAACGGCCGCCACGGCGGCCGTTTCTGATTGAGATGAACTTATGCAGGTAAGCCGCAGGACATCAGACAATATCGAGATGGTCCAAACCAGCCAGTGCATCTCTTCCCTTAGATTCTTTCGATTGTAGTTTGATCTTCAGGCGCAGGTCATTGACCGAGTCAGCGTTGCGTAAACCATCTTCGTAGCTGATCTTGCCATCCTCGTATAGGTCAAATAGGGCTTGATCAAAGGTTTGCATACCTAATTCGCGGCTCTTACTCATGATTTCTTTGATCTCATGTACATCGCCTTTAAAGATCAGGTCTGAAATCAGCGGTGAGTTCAGCATAACTTCAACAGCTGCTGCTCGACCTTTACCGGTTCTTAATGGAATGAGCCGTTGAGATACAAAAGACTTCAAGTTCAGTGACAAGTCCATCAAGAGCTGAGCACGTCGTTCTTCAGGGAAGAAGTTGATAATACGATCAAGCGCTTGGTTTGCTGAGTTGGCGTGTAAGGTAGCCATGCAAAGGTGACCTGTTTCAGCAAAGGCGATGGCGTAATCCATGGTTTCACGGTCACGGATTTCCCCGATAAGAATCACGTCGGGTGCTTGACGCAAGGTATTGCGTAGGGCGTTATGCCAGCTATCGGTATCTACACCAATCTCACGTTGTGTGACGATGCAATTCTTGTGTTCGTGCACATATTCAACTGGGTCTTCGATCGTAATGATGTGGCCATAGCTGTGTTCATTGCGAAAGCCAATCATGGCTGCTAGCGATGTGGATTTACCCGACCCTGTTCCACCTACGAAAATAACCAAACCCCGCTTGGCCAGTGCTACATCCTTAAGGACAGGGGGGAGACCTAAATCATCGAACTTCGGGATTTCTGTGGTGATCGTTCGCAGGACCAAGCCTATGCGCCCTTGCTGTTGAAAGGCATTACAGCGGAATCGACCGATACCACCAGGACTGATAGCGAAGTTACATTCTTTTGTAGCTTCGAACTCTTCCGTTTGGCGGTCGTTCATGATGGCTCTGGCCAGCTCTTTGGTGTGCTGATTATTCAGAGCCTGGTTTGATACCGGTGTGAGCTTCCCATCGATTTTCATGGCTGGCGGAAAATCGACAGTGATAAACAAGTCAGAGGCATTTTTCTGACGCATCAAGCGCAGCAGATCGTGCATGAATTTGGTGGCTTGTTCTTTTTCCATGGTTTACTCCAGCGCTACGTGTATTACGCCTTATTTGAAATTGTCGGGATTCATAGCCTTACCGCGAGCTTCCTGGCTAGTAATCAGATTACGACGGACAAGTTCAGTGAGGCATTGGTCGAGTGTCTGCATCCCGTACTGCTGGCCCGTTTGGATGGTCGAATACATCTGGGCGATTTTGTTTTCCCGTATCAGGTTTCGAATCGCGGGAATACCAATCATAATTTCATGGGCGGCGGCCCGGCCGTTACCATCCTTGGTTTTCAGTAGTGTTTGTGAAATTACGGCTCGTAATGATTCGGACAGCATGGAACGAACCATTTCTTTTTCTGCTGCAGGGAATACATCAACGATACGGTCAATGGTTTTGGCTGCAGATGAGGTGTGCAATGTACCGAACACCAGGTGACCTGTTTCGGCTGCGGACAAAGCGAGACGAATAGTTTCCAGGTCACGCATTTCACCCACCAGAATGACGTCTGGGTCTTCACGTAAAGCGGCGCGTAGTGAGTTTGCAAAGCTTAGTGTGTGGGGGCCAACTTCCCGTTGGTTTATCAAGCACTTTTTTGATTCATGCACGAATTCGATTGGGTCCTCAACGGTGAGGATGTGACCGTACTCGTTCTCGTTGATGTAGTTGATCATGGCGGCCAAGGTGGTGGATTTACCTGAACCTGTTGGGCCAGTCACCAGCACGATACCGCGGGGGGTTTCGGCGATCTCTTTGAAGACCTTGGGCGCGTTCAGTTCTTCCAATGTAAGTACTTTGGAAGGAATGGTACGAAACACTGCACCTGCGCCACGGTTTTGCACGAAGGCATTTACGCGAAAACGTGCCAGATTGGGAATTTCAAAAGAGAAGTCGCATTCCAGCGTTTCTTCATAGGTTTTACGCTGACCGTCGTTCATGATGTCGTACACCATGTCGTGCACATCACTATGTTCCATCGGCGGCAAATTGATCCGGCGAACGTCGCCGTGTACCCGGATCATTGGCGGTAGTCCTGAAGAAAGGTGCAAGTCCGATGCCTTGTTCTTGACCGAGAAGGCGAGGAGTTCGGAGATTTCCATTTATAATTCCCTATTCAAAGCCGCGCCCACATTGGATTTGGGGCAATATTCCGTGAGCATTATGGATGTCAGAAATCGATAAAGCTAGACAATCTGTCCTCTCCCGCATTACGAAAGCCTTACAGTTGGCTGGCCGTTCGTCGGAAGCCTGCCAGTTATTGGCCGTCAGTAAGACGTTTCCTGCTGATTCAATCCGTACCTGCTATGCCTTGGGCCAACGGGCTTTTGGCGAAAACTACGTACACGAGCTGGTAGAAAAAGCTACCCAGCTCACTGATTTGCCTCTTATAGAATGGCACTTTATTGGACCTTTGCAGAGCAACAAGACACGCGTGATAGCCAAGACGGCGCATTGGGTGCACAGCGTTGACCGTTTGAAGATCGCACAACGTTTGTCGGAACAACGCCCGGCTGAGTTGGGACTGCTGAATATATGTGTTCAGGTAAATGTTTCTGGCGAAGCAAGCAAATCGGGCTGTTTGCCTGAAGAGGCAGTTCCGCTGGCACATGCTGCTGCGGTTTTGCCCAATTTAAGGCTGCGAGGATTGATGTGCATACCCGAGCCGACCCAAGATCAAGCTCGGCTGGTTGGTCAGTTTGCAAGTTTGCGTATGCTGCAAACGCAATTACGCCAAGAAGGTTTAGTGCTTGATACCCTATCGATGGGTATGTCTGCTGATTTGGAAGTGGCGATAGCCGAGGGGGCCAATATCGTCAGGGTGGGGACGGCGTTGTTTGGGGCACGTCATTGAATAGTCAAAACGAAAAGGATTGCTGTGGAAAGTACTAACCACCACGCCAGTTTGGCTGAACTAGCGCGCTGTGTACGCGTGGAGGAAGGTGAACAGCAGGATAGGCTTGAATTGGCTTCTGCCTGGGCTCGTCTGCCATATGGTGCAGCCAATCGTACGGTGGGGCTGATCACAGTCAGTGTCACCGGTATTCTGATCAGTCTGCTTCTTTTGCAAGCGGCGATTGCCCGCACTATGCCGACCTTGATTGTCGCGTTGCTGGCATTAGGGTTGGCGTTATTTTTTGGATGGTACTTTCGAGCGTGGTTTTGGAGGACTGCCGTTGAAGTCAACGCTGTACGTATTCGCCTGGCTATGCTTGGGTGGGGGGTGCCCGCGCCTGTTGAGTTACCTATTGCCGATATTCAAGCGCTGGCCTATCGCATGGACAATGGCCGACTGGCAGTGTTGAAGCTCGATTACACCGGGGGAAGTCTGCCCATACCGTTTAGTGGTCAGAGGGAGCTGGATAAGCTGTATTGCAACATCCTGTTACATCTTCTACAAAAGCGCCGTCCGGAAATTGCCTTTGCGGCGGCGAGTGAGACAGCATGAATATTCTATTCATTGGCGGTGGCAATATGGCTACCGCCATGGTTGGTGGGTTATTGCAACAAGGTTTTATTGCTGGCGATATTTGCATTGTGGACCCCTCTGAAGAGGCCAGGCAAAAGTTGGTTAGTAGCTTTGGTGTTCATACGTTCGCGGCAGATGCTGCCTTACCAATGTCCGACGTAGTTGTACTTGCGACCAAACCACAACAGCTGGCTGCGGTAGCGCAACAACGTGCTGCAGAGTTGGCGGGTCGGTTGGTGATCAGTATTGCCGCCGGTATTCGTATGGCGGATTTGGACCGTTGGTTGAATCGCGCAGCGCGGTTGATCCGTGTTATGCCCAATACCCCCGCATTGGTTCGGGCTGGTATCTGCGGTGCTTGGTTAGGCCCGCACGCTACGCAGGCTGATCGTGTCAGTGCAGACCGTATTTTGGCATCGACTGGGGCGGTTGTATGGGTTGCGGATGAGGCAAGATTGGATGCCATTACTGCTATTTCCGGTTCTGGCCCAGCCTATGTGTTCTATTTTATGGAGTCACTGACTGAGGCCGCTATTCAGCTTGGGTTTGACGCTGTTACTGCACGCCAACTTGCTTATGCGACATTTGATGGTGCTATCAAGTTGGCACAGGCAAGTCCGGACTCTGCTGGAGCTTTGCGTGAAAAGGTAACGTCCAAAGGCGGAACGACCGAAGCTGCGTTGAAGCTGATGGGTGAGAAGGGGATACAGGCGGCGATCGTGCTGGCAGCCCAAGCTGCGGAGAACCGTGCTGCGGAACTGGCGGATGAGCTTGGATGTGCGTAATGGTCCGGCGGGAAGCACTCCAATTGATGGTGAGCCTCATAATTAGCTGAATGACCAGCATGAACCGATCATTCATTTAGTCAGTCTGAGTGTAAATTTCCCTGAGAATCTACTCAACGGCTTGTGAGCTAAAGCAAGACAAGGAGAAGCACCAGAGGAAGTGGAGTTTATGAGGGGTAAGTGAGCATCCTGAGGGCGATTTGAACGCCATAGTGCCCCAAACCACCGGTGGTTATCTGATCATCAGCGATGTCAGGGCCAAGTCTTGAACAAAGTACTTAATACACTTCCGGCCAGCGTGAGTTGGCTGCCATTGTTGGATAAGCCATGCTCGCCGAAGCACTTAGTTTTTTGGTCCGTAATCTTGTCAGTTTCTTTATTCTGAATCTGCTTTTGCGATTCTATCTACAGGTGGCTCGAGCCCCTTTTGGCCATCCCTTGGCGCAGTTCACGGTGAAGCTCACCAATTTTGCCGTGCTGCCCTTGCGTAAATTGATAGGCAGCATGCGCGGGTATGACACTGCAACGCTGTTGCTTGCTTGGTTAAGTGCGATCGTGATGCACTTTATTCTATTGCTGTTGTCGCCTTGGCCGATCAATTTTCTTACGCCGGTGGCGGCAATTGGGCTGATGATGTTATCGCTAGTCGAATTGATGAAGCTTTCGTTGTATCTGTTGTTTGCCACAGTAATCGTGCAAGCGATACTCAGTTGGGTAAGTCCTTACAATCCACTTACACCAATGCTTGAGGCGATCAGCAGGCCATTCTTGAGCCCGCTGCGTAAAGTGATTCCTGTTATTGGCGGTATAGATCTAAGTCCATTGGCATTGATACTGATCTTGCAGATGCTGTTGCAGTTTGCTTTGGCGCCTATAGAGCTGGGGGTATTTCAATACATCGTTATTGCTTAGAGCCTGTTCAAGATCTGTCGCGAGTAGCTGTCAGCAGCTTATGCGTTGCTAGAAAGCCTCCGGGAGGGGAGGGGGGCGCCGAACTGCTACGGTTCTTCGCATCAAGAAGTTCGCAGCCTCATGTACAACAGTACATTCCGGTTTTTGCTCTGCACTCTACTGATGGCTGCGTGTGACAGATTGTAAACAAGCGCTAAGGCTGTTTGGGTAGATCATTCTATTTTGTAGTTTCGTGAGGTAACGGCTGCGGGCTTTCCTCGACACGCGAGAATTCGCCTTCATAGATTCCATCAGCTGCCGTAGAAGCGCTGTCAGGCCCGAACCGAACAGTCTTGCCACCAGGCCAAGGCAGTATCAGTAGTAGACCAATGACATCGCTGATCGGGCCGGGAAAAATAAACAGCAGGGCGGCAATCAAGGTACGCGCTACCCAAAAAAGCCGGCCGAGTGGCAACTCGCCCGCCCGCACGGTGTCAACCAATGCCCAGGCTGTGGTGAAGCGCCAGCTCTTAAGAATACCTAAGCCGATCAGGGCGCTGGCGAATAGCCAAAAGGCGAGCCACCAGCCGATTTCGCCTGCCAGCCAGATGGATGCCATTAATTCCATCAAGGGGAGCGCCAGCAAGAAACCCCCGAGCCAAGGTAAGAGTCGAATAAACATACTTGAAACTGATTCCCAATTAGTCGTATTGTGCAAGCCGCCCAACGGTGCAGTAGTAAATGGGTAGCCACTGTCAAACCAAGTTGCCCAGTAATCCTTCAGCCGGGTCCTATTGCCTGATAGCGCCGCTTTGCTGGACTTAATCGAAACCGCTTACGAGATCTCGATGTCGATCAATACCTTCAGTGCCCTTTATCCACAGCAATCTACGTTCCGTACCCCGTATTTCGGGCAACTGCAGGTAGGCAAAGGTCACCAAATTGCAAGCTGGCTGCAAGGTTTCAACGGAGTTGGGGCATGAAACAGTTTGTCCAATTTCTACTCGTTGGGTTCCTCAGCAGCCATCTATGGGCGGCAGGCAATACAGATGATTTGCTGCCACCAGAGCAAGCTTTCAAGCCCTCGCTCGTCAGAACGGGTGAAAAGACGGCGACGCTGAAGTTTCGGGTTGCCGAGGGCTACTATCTGTACCGTGACCGGCTTAAGTTTACCTTGTTGCCGGATGGCCAAGTGAAGGCTGAGTTGCCCGCGGGTAAGAGAAAGCACGATGAATATTTCGGCGAGGTTGAGACTTACCGTCATACCTTGGAAGTGCCGCTGACTACAGATAGCCCTTGGACTGCTGAGGCAAAACTCAAACTGGTCTCTCAAGGTTGTGCTGATGCTGGCGTATGTTATCCACCGCAGACTACCGAGTTATCACTTGCCGGAGGGGATGCGCCTGCCCCGAATGTATTGGACACCTTGTTTGGCGCGCCGAGTGAAACCGCCCCGGTAACCAAGCCTGCTTCCCCAGCCCGTGCTGCCCCACCAGAAACGGTGACGCCACGTGCCCCAGTATCATTACCGACCTCACAAGCTCCTGAGTTGCCTAACAAAGAAGCGGTGCCGATTGAACCAGCGCCGGTTGTAACGCAAGCTGAGGTGCCAGTCCAGCCTGCATCTCCCCCTTCAACGGTGCCTTCGGAGGCTGCACAAGGGCCATTTGCTGGATTGGATGGTTGGGCCTTGTTGCTGGCTTTCTATCTGGCCGGCCTGGGTATGGCGGCGACGGTTTGCATGTACCCATTGATACCTATCATTTCATCGTTGATCGTTGGCCAGGGGCAGCAGGTGGGCAAGCTGCGAGGCTTTACTTTGGCGATGGCCTATGTGCAAGGAATTGCGGTGGTCTATGCGACGGTGGGTGCCGTGGCGGCGTTGACGGGGTCGTTCCTGGTCGCAACCTTGCAGAATCTTTGGGTAATCGCAGCGTTGTCATTGGTGTTTGTTGTGTTGGCCCTCTCGATGTTTGGTTTGTTTAGCCTACAACTGCCCAGTGCCTTACAAAGCCGGGTTAATGATGCCTCCAACCGTCTTGGTGGTGGGAAGTTGGTGTCGGTTTTCCTCATGGGGGCGTTGTCTTCCCTGATTGTCGGTGCGTGTATGGGGCCGCCTTTGGCTGCCGGTTTGGGCGTGGTCGGTGCGCGTGCAGATGTGTTGTTCGGTATTGCAGCGTTTTACTTGCTGGCCTTGGGAGTGGGTACACCCTTGCTGGTGGTTGGCGTATTGGGTGGCCATGCACTGCCTAAAGCTGGTGCCTGGATGACAGGTGTCAAGAATGCGTTTGGTACGATATTGCTGGCTGTGGCTTTGTGGATTGCCCGCCCCGTTCTGCCGGATTGGGCATTCATGCTTGGCTGGGCTGCCTTGGCGATTGGCGCCGGTGTCGGTCTTTCTGCATTTGATTCCCTTTCACCGCACGTGAAGCCGATTACACGGCTTGGTAAGGCGGTAGGGGTGGTGTTGGCATTGGTTGGTGTGGCACAGTTGGCGGGTTTGCTTGCAGGCGCGCGTGATCCGCTGCAGCCGCTCAAGCCCTTTGCTGGCGGTGTCGCGGTTGCTGCAGAGCGTAAGCTCGCTTTTCAACCTGTGAATACACCTGCAGAGCTGGACGCGGCTATCACTGCTGCTCAGGGCAAGACAGTGTTGCTGGATTTTTACGCTGATTGGTGTGTCAGTTGCCAGGAAATGGAGCGCTATACCTTTGCCGATGCGGATGTACAGCGCACCTTGAGTAACATCGTGCTGCTAAAAGTCGATGTCACCGACAATGCGGAAGGACATAAAGCATTGCTTAAGCGCTTTGGGCTGTTTGGCCCGCCAGGTACGATTTTCTTTGGTGCAAATGGCAAGGAGATCGGCCAAAGACTGATTGGTTTTGAAGATGCCAGCCGTTTTGTGCAGCGAGTCAACAGCCTCCCTAAAGCCTGAGTATGAAGAAAATTCTTCCGTATCTGATCGTTGCGGCGTTAGCGTTGCTGACGGGGGTTAGCGCTGCATGGTGGAAAGGTCGGCAAGCCAGTGAGCCGACCACCGCCAAAGCGGTCGCTAATGCCCCTACGGTATGGCAAAGTAGATTCAATGATCTGCAAGGTAAGTCACAGACACTGGAACAGTGGCGTGGGAAGCCATTAGTGTTAAATTTCTGGGCGACCTGGTGCGCACCTTGCCGGGAAGAGATGCCGGAATTTGTCGCGACGAAGAAGTCCCTGGGCGACAAGGTGAGCTTTGTCGGACTTGCCATCGATAACCCTGCCGATGTGCAGAAGTTCGTCAATGAGCTGGGAATTGACTACCCTGTTTTGGTAGGGGAACAACCCGCCTTGGAACTAATGCGTGCTGAAGGTAATCGTATTGGCGCTTTGCCTTTTACGCTTATTTACGATGCGCAGGGAAACAAGGTGGCGGCTCATGCAGGCCGCCTTGATAAGAAGATGCTTGCGGCCTACCTCGATCCGCTTACTTGAATCTAATTGGTGTCGCTGGGTAAGTTTACTCGACGAATTCAAATAGAAGCCAAGCCTAAGAACCTGTTTACGATCTTGCTGTGCAGCTGTGATCAGGGCTCACGTGTTGCTAGAAATCCTCATGTACATCCCGGTTTCTGCGCTGCGCTTCACACCCTACTGACGGTTGTTCGTGACAGATCGTAAACAGGGGCTTACGGGGTTGCAATTGCCATCTTTGGCTGTAGCCCCTGAATGTTATGGGACATTATATGAGTAAGGTATGATTGTTTAAGTATTCTTAACTAAAAGTCTAATCTTTAAAGATTTATCTGCTTCTGCCTGCTTGATAGACTCTTTGCTGCTAAATGTGCATGAATGAAAGTGTTCTGCTTGGCGTATTGCAATCAGCTTGGATAAATGATGTGTTCTAGCGCTACCGTGCTTTATTGGGTGCGGCAATAGTGCATTTTTAAACTTTGTGGACTTTATTTGTATGAATAAAACTATTCTATGTATTACGTTACTTGCTGCCCTGACTGGTTGCGCCACCGAACAATCACGTAGCCTGGACGTCGCCAAAGTGACATCGGCTGGTACCACTTACACTGGTGCACGCAGCATGATCAGTATCGGCAAGTTTGATAATCGTTCGAATTTTATGCGCGGTATTTTCTCGGATGGCGTGGACCGTCTGGGCGGTCAGGCCAAAACCATTTTGATGACCCACTTGCAGCAAACTGGTCGGTTTAATGTGCTTGACCGCGAAAACATGAATGAAGCCGCTCAGGAAGCCGCTTTGTCACGCAAAACCCAGAATCTGAAAGGTGCGGATTACGTGCTGACAGGTGATGTTACCGAGTTCGGCCGTAAGGAAGTGGGCGACCAGCAGTTGTTTGGTATTTTGGGGCGCGGCAAGTCACAGGTTGCTTATGCAAAGGTGAACATCAATGTCGTCAATGTACAGACGTCTGAAGTCGTGTTCTCGTCGCAGGGCGCCGGTGAATACAGCTTGTCCAATCGTGAAATTGTAGGTTTTGGTGGTACAGCCAGTTACGATGCCACGCTCAATGGCAAAGTATTGGACTTGGCGATCCGTGAAGCCGTTAACAAGCTGGTTGCCGGGGTTGAATCGGGTGCTTGGCGTCCTGCGCAATAACCTTTGACTAGGTCAGTGTTAATGAAGTCCACTTTCTCTAACCGGTTGGCGTTCGCCAGCGTTGCGCTGGGTGCGGTCATGCTTGGTGGATGCGCGACGCCGTCTAGGCCCCTTTATAACTGGGGTAGTTACCAGCAGCAGGTGTATGAGTCGCTGAAGGACAGCGGCTCAAGCCCTGAACAGCAGATCAGCGCGCTGGAGCGGGATATGCAAAAAGCGCAAGCCAAAGGGGAAGCGCTTCCCCCTGGTTTTCATGCGCATCTGGCCATGTTGTATGCCAAGGTGGGTAAGAGTGATCAGGTTCGTCAGCAACTTGAAGCCGAGAAAGCGCAGTTTCCAGAATCCACGACGTTCATGGATTTTCTGCTTCGCAAATTCAAGAAGTGAAAGAACATGATGACTTTTAATGCCATCAAAGGAGTCAGCGCTGCGTTGTTGTTAGCGGTGCTGGCAACGGGTTGCGCCACGCCGACGTTGAGTCACGACTACACAGCGTTCAAGCAGAGCCGCCCCAAGTCCATACTCGTACTGCCGCCGATTAATAACACACCAGAGATCAAAGCGACTGACAGCATGTTGTCGCAGATGACCCATCCGTTGGCTGAGTCTGGTTATTACGTTGTGCCGGTTGCTGTTGCCAGTGAAGCATTCCGGGAAAACGGGCTGAACACTGCAGATGATATCCAGGCGGTCTCTGCCAAGAAGTTGCGGGAGATTTTCGGTGCGGACGCTGCGCTTTACGTCAAGATTACGGAATACGGCAGCAGCTATAAGATCGTCCGGAGTGAGGTTGCTGTGGCTGCAGAAGGGAAATTGGTCGATCTACGAAACGGTCAAGTGCTGTGGTCTGGCAGCGCCCGTTCTTCGAGCGCAGAGAGAAGTACTGATAGTGGCGGCGGGCTTACTTCTGTGCTGATTGGGGCACTGATTGACCAGGTAGCAAATACGCTCAGTGACAACGGCCATACCTATGCGGGTATTACCAGTGAGCGCTTGTTGTCGGCGGGTAAGTCGGGGCAGATTTTATATGGTCCGCGTTCGCCAAAGTACGGCACGGATTAAGTACGGTTTAGCTCGGTCCCGTTGACGAAGACCCGCAATGCTTCTAGGTCATTGCGGGTTTTTTCTTGGTAGCAAGTGGGTGTTACTGCGATGCAATTTCCAAAAGTGCAGTACCTTCTGTGACCTGTTCCCCCTTCTGGAAGAATACTTCCTTTACCTCGCCAGCATGAGGAGCGAGGATGGTGTGTTCCATCTTCATGGCTTCCAGGATCATGAGTGGTGTGCCTTTTTCGACAATTTCGCCGGCTTTGACGTGTACAGCCACAACAGTGCCCGGCATGGGTGCATTGAGGCCACCGGTTGCTTCAGCAACCTGTAAGCCCACCAGCAACGGGTTGAAGGGTTCGAGCTCGGTATTGGCTCCGTTATTCACAATCGTCAACTGGCCATCATGGCGTACTGCAGTGGCTTGCAAACGGTGGCCGTTGATGACGGCGCGTAACATTTGGCCATGTAAACTGCCATTAGCGTTCAATTTCTCTGTACCGATTTCCAGCATGTAGCCTGTATCGGCATAGTGGGCGATCACGGCGTATTCTTGGCTACCAACACGGAAATGCAACGCGTGCCGATTGTCCTGGTTCAAACGCCAGCCATCTGCTTCCCACCAAGGGGAGGCAGGTTCTTTGGAACACTGCCGCATGGCTAGGTTACGGGCTTCAACTTGTGCCAGTTCGGCCAGCGCTGCCAATGCAAGGGTATCGACGCTGATGGGTGTGGGAGACGGAATCAATCTCTCACGATGGCGGGCGATAAAACCGGTATCGAGCTCGCATGCCGCGAAGGCTGGGTGGCTCGCCAATTGCCGCAGAAACGCCAAGTTGGTATCAAGCCCCACCACCTCGTAGTCGCTCAGAGCATTGGTCAACCTGTCCAATGCGCGTTGGCGGTTTTCATCCCAGACAATCAGCTTGGCGATCATTGGGTCGTACCAAGGGGAGATCTCGTCGCCACTTTCCACACCGGTGTCGACACGCACATAGGCCGACTCGGCAGGCTGGTGCAGATGTGCCAGCTTCCCGATTTGGGGCAGAAAGTCACGTGCCGGGTCTTCGGCATATACCCGGGCCTCGAATGCATGGCCGTGAATCTTCAATTCGTGTTGTTTGAGGGGTAAGGACTCACCACTCGCCACCCGCAATTGCCATTCAACCAAGTCCTGCCGGGTAATCATCTCGGTGACTGGGTGTTCCACTTGTAGGCGGGTATTCATTTCCATGAAATAGAAGGCACCGGTCAACGTATCGAAAATGAATTCGACCGTTCCTGCGCCCACGTAGCCGATGGCTTTGGCTGCGTTGACAGCGGCAATGCCCATTTCACTACGGCGTTCTGCCGTCATGCCGGGAGCTGGGGCTTCTTCCAATACCTTCTGGTGACGGCGCTGCACTGAGCAGTCACGCTCGAACAGGTAGACGGCCTCGCCATGCGTATCGGCAAACACCTGGATTTCGATATGCCGCGGTTTGGTCAGGTATTTTTCGATGAGCACGCGCGAATCGCCAAAGCTCGATTCTGCTTCACGTTGGGCGGAAGCCAGCTGACTCAGAAAATCGGTCGACTTCTCGACGATCTTCATGCCTTTTCCACCGCCACCGGCAGAGGCCTTGATCAACACTGGGTAGCCCATTTTGTCAGCTTCCCGCTGCAGAAAGCTCACGTCCTGCTTCTCGCCGTGGTAACCCGGTACCAGCGGGACTGCAGCGCTTTCCATCAGGGTCTTGGCGGCAGACTTGGACCCCATGGCCGAGATGGCGCTAGCGGGTGGACCGATGAAAACCACGCCGGCTTCGACACAAGCGATGGCGAATTCGGCGTTTTCGCTGAGGAAACCGTAACCGGGATGAATGGCTTCGGCCCCGGTCTGCTTGGCGATGGCGAGGATCAGATCACTGCGCAGATAGGATTCACGTGGTGCTGGTGGCCCGAGTCGGAAAGCCTCATCCGCCAGTTTGACGTGACGGGCTTGGGCATCGGCATCGGAATAGACAGCAACAGTCTTGATGCCGAGTTTGCGGGCGGTGGCGATAACGCGGCAAGCAATCTCACCACGGTTGGCTATGAGTATTTTCTTGAACATCTGCAGTGCTCGGGACGAAGTGATAAAGCCAACAGGGAGCCCTTGGAACCTGCACGATCTTAGTGCGCAACCGTGATCAGGGCTCATATGCTGCTCGAAATCCTTATGTACCTTAAGTACATTCCGGTTTCAGCGCTGCGCTCCACCCTGCTGACGGCTGTTCGCCACAGATCGTAAGAGGTACTTAAAGCCGAGTACTCCCTGTAGGTTGATATGTTATTAGTGCTTGACCCAGTTGGGAGGGCGTTTCTCCAGGAACGCTGTCAGCCCTTCCTGCCCTTCCTTGCTAACCCGTTGTGCTGCAATACGTTTGGCACACAGGTCGTTGAGCTCACTGCAAATAGGGCGGTCGGCCACCTCGGAGACAAGGCGCTTGGCTGCCGCCATGGCCATGGGCCCATTATTGAGTAGCTGAGCGGCCCAGCTATGGGCAAGCACGCTCACTTCTTCCTGTGGGGCCAACTCGTGGACCAAGCCGATGCGTTGGGCTATGGCTGAACTGAACCGCTCTGCCGAGAGGAAATAACGACGGGCCTGGGCTACGCCGATCTTGCGGATGACATAGGGTGAGATGACGGCAGGGATCAGCCCCAGTTTGACTTCGGTGAGCGAGAATTGTGCTTCTGGCGCAGCGAATACCATGTCACAGCAGGCGATAAGGCCCACCCCACCACCATAGGCAGGCCCTTGTACTGCCGCGATGGTGGGGATGGGCAGGGTATCAAGCGTATGCATCAGCTTGGCCAGTTTCTGCGCATCCGCAAGGTTCTCGGCTTCGCCATAGCTAGCCATGCGCTTCATCCACCCCAGATCCGCGCCAGCCGAAAAGCTCTTGCCAGCGGCAGCCAGCACCAGTATGCGTACTGCTGGATTGGTGGCCAGGCCTTCGAGTGCATTGGTCATCTCAACGATGAGCTCATCATCGAAAGCATTGTGGCGTTCGGTACGGTTCAGGGTCAGTGTGGCGACACCGTTGGTATTGACCTCGACGCTGAGTGACTTGCTCATGATGTGTCTCCTTTGTTGTGGTGGAATAGCCGCATGCACTCAAATTCGGTTTGCCTGCAAAAATTTATCCAGCTGTTTGGCGAAGGCTTGGCGATCGGCTTGGCTTAGTGCCGAAGGTCCGCCGGTTTCAACACCGCTGTCGCGTAACTGGGCCATAAAGTCACGCATCTGCAAACGTTCCGCTATGTTCTCCGGGCTATAGAACTCACCCCGTGGGTTCAATGCCCGTCCTCCCTTTTCGATGACTTGCGCTGCCAGTGGAATATCCGCGGTAATGACCAAGTCCCCTGGTTTTACCCGTAAGACAATTTCGTTGTCCGCGACATCAAATCCACGTGGTACCTGCAGGCTACGAATATGGCTGGAAGGCGGCACACGTATCAGCTGATTCGCTACCAGCGTGATTGTGATCTGCCAACGGTCTGCTGCCCGGAACAGGATTTCCTTGATGACGGTGGGGCAGGCATCGGCATCTACCCAGATATTCAATACCATCACATCCGGAACACGCCAAAACGGGTTTCCTCGATTGCTTTATTGAGGCTGGCTGACATAGCCAGACCCAGTACACGGCGGGTGTCCTTGGGGTCGATTATGCCGTCGTCCCATAACCGGCTGGTGGCGTAATAGGGCAGGCTCTGTGCTTCGAATTGCTCGCGTAACGGTTGTTTGATGGCCTCGCGCTCCACGTCGCTGAGTATCTGGCCTTTCTTGGCCAGCGCTTCTTCACGCACCTGGGCCAGCACACCTGCTGCCTGTTCACCGCCCATTACACCGATGCGGGCATTGGGCCACATGAAGAGAAAATTGGGGCTGTATGCCCGGCCGCACATGCCATAGTTGCCGGCACCGAAACTGCCGCCGATGATGATGGTGAATTTCGGTACTTTGGAAGTCGCTACCGCAGTCACCATCTTGGCGCCGTGTTTGGCGATGCCTTCGGACTCATACTTCTTACCCACCATGAAGCCGGTGATGTTCTGCAGAAAGACGAGGGGAATACCGCGCTGGCTGCAGAGTTCGATAAAGTGTGCGCCTTTTTGGGCACTCTCGGAGAACAGCACGCCGTTATTTGCGACGATGCCGACCGGCATGCCATAGATATGGGCAAAACCGGTGACGAGTGTCGTACCGTAGGTTTCCTTGAATTCATCAAAGTGGCTGCCGTCTACAATGCGGGCGATAACCTGGCGGATGTCGAAAGGTTTTTTTAAGTCCGCTCCGACGATGCCGTAAAGCTCGTCTGTAGGGTAGCGTGGTGCCTCCACCGGTTTCAGCGCTATGTTCAGCGGTTTTTGCCAGTTGATATTGGCAACGATACGGCGCACCTGGTCGAGCGCGTGGGCATCGTTATGGGCATAGTAATCGGCAACACCTGAAATCTTGGCATGAACGTCCGCGCCGCCCAATTCCTCGGCTGTTACTACTTCACCCGTGGCGGCGCGCACTAGCGGTGGGCCTGCCAGGAAGATCGTGGCTTGGTTTTTCACCATCACGCTGTAGTCGGACATGGCTGGAACATAAGCACCACCCGCAGTACAACTTCCCATCACCGCGGCAATTTGAGGTACCCCTTGGGCCGACAACGTGGCCTGGTTGTAGAAGATGCGACCGAAATGGTCGCGGTCGGGAAAGACTTCGTCCTGATTCGGCAGGTTTGCGCCACCGGAGTCCACCAAGGCGATACAGGGCAGGTGGTTCTGCAGGGCAATCTCCTGCGCCCGCAGGTGCTTCTTCACCGTAGTGGGATAGTAGGTACCGCCTTTTACGGTGGCATCGTTGGCGATGATCATGCATTCCACACCTGACACCCTGCCAATGCCTGCGATAAGACCGGCAGAGGGAACCTGATTGTCGTATTGGCCGTGCGCGGCCAACTGGCCGACTTCCAGAAAAGGCGAGCCCACATCCAGCAATTGCGCTACACGGTCGCGCGGCAGCAATTTGCCCCGTGCGGTATGCCGCTGGCGGGCGACTTCTCCGCCACCGAGTTCCACGGCCGCTGCCTTGGCGCGTAGATCCTCCACCAATACCTGCATAGCGGTGTAATTGGTCTGAAATTGGGCAGACTTCGGATTGACGGTGTTGGGCAGAATGTTCATGGCATCACGCTTTTCAGGACTTCTCCAAGGCTCCATCTTCATCGCGATAGGTTGCTACGTACAAACCTTATCGTTCTACAGGGCCAAGCCTGTTGTATCGATAGGGTACCTTTGTCGCTTGTTTCGCTGTGAGCCTGGAGGATATGGAAGGCCACTTGCTAAGTTTGCCCGCCGGAAAACTGGTGGGCATGGATTAACTTCAGAACTTATTGTCTGTTTACGATCTGTTACGAGCAGCTGTCAGCAGGGTGCAGCGCAGAAACCGGAATGTACTTTTGTACATGAGGATTTCGAGCAGCACATAAGCCCTTATCACACCTGCGCAGTAAGATCGAAACAGATTCTTAGAACCTGCCTAAAGTCTCGCGAGCTAAAGCAAGACAAGGCGAAAACAATCGAGGAAGCGGAATTTACAAATGGTAAATGAGCATTCCGAGGGTGTTTTCAACACCGTATTGCTGACGCACAGCAGACTTTAGACAGGTTCTTAGACTGAGGCACGGATTTCGACAGTAGGCGCAGACTCCGCCGGTGCAAACATCACCAGCACATCCAGCGCGCTATGTACAACACGAAAACGTGGGGCGACCTTGGCTGGAACATGTACCAAGCTGCCGGCAGTAACGTTTACCTCGTCGTCCCCCACCTGCATCGTTGCAGCGCCGGTAATCACAAAGTACAGACAGTCTTCCTGGTGTGCGCCTTGTGTGTCCTGTGAGCCGGGTTCCAGGTGATAGAGTCCGGCACTCATATCGCGCGTACGCAGGAATTCGAGATAGGGCGAGGCATGTGTCTGCCGGTCCTGGCTGATGGTATCTAGATGAAAGATATGCATTCGGTTGCTTCTACTTGGTGGATATTTTAATCAGTTGTTCTTGGTACTGAAGGAGTACGCCCGTTCTACCTTTGCGACACGAGTTTCATACCCCACATACCAGTCGGCCCGGCCTCGTTCGCGCGCCAGTGTGTGCTCGGCATGAAGTTTCCAATGGTGGATATCTGCCTCGCTTGCCCAGTAGGAAACCGTGATGCCCAGGCCATCCGCATCGCGCACGGATTCGGCCCCCAGAAAACCGGGTTGGTCTGCCGCCAGAGCGACCATGCGTTCTGATGTATCGGCATAGCCATCCTGAAGTGAGGTGCGTTGCGAAGTAAAGATGACGGCGTAGTAAGGCGGTTGTGGTGTGTTGGCAAACATGGTGAAACGTTATGAAACGGCGGTTATAGCAAGGCGGTATCGAATACCAGCAGGATTTCCTCGGCATCCGGGTTGTGAGGCATCAGGCGTTTGTGAGGCTCACGCACAAAGCCGAGGGTTTCATAAAAAAGTATGGCTGTATTATTCGTCTCAACCACCCAGGCATTGATGCGTTCCACGCCTTGTTCGGCCAACCAGCGTGTGGCGGTATCGACCAGTCTCCCACCCGCACCACCACGTCGGAAAGCCGGGTCTACCCACATATTGCAGATATAGGCGTGGTCACGACGGCTGCCTTCCAGATACGCGCCGGTCATACCTACCGGCTTGCCATTGCGGTACAGCAGAAAGGTGGCGGAATCCTCGCTGTTGGCGTAATGGAGCACATGTTGGCACCAGTAATCCTGTGACCTTGCAGCGATGTCGGCATATCTGCGGCCAAATGCTTCCGGCGCCTCTTCAAGTCCCCGTAGTCGTAGATCGCGCAGCACATCGGCTTGATCGGAATGAATACGTTCGATTTGTTCTTGCATAGCTTTTCCGTCTATTCAGACGCGGCGATAGGTTTGGGGGGACGTAAGCTTGACGATTGCCATGCCTACGTCAAATAAACCTGGCGCTGGTGAGACGTGATGTTGTTGTTTATGCCTCGTCGCCAAGCGCGCGGCCGATGACGATGCGTTGTATATCGCTGGTGCCTTCATAAATCTGGCATACCCGTACATCCCGGTAGATACGTTCCAGCGGGAAGTCGCACAGGTAACCATAGCCCCCGTGGATCTGAATCGCATCCGAACAGACCCGTTCGGCCATTTCGCTGGCGAACAGTTTTGCCATGCTGGCCTCTTTCAGGCAGGGTTGACCTGCATCTTTAAGACAGGCGGCATGCCAGATAAGCTGACGAGCGGCCTCCAGTTGGGTAGCCATATCGGCCAGACGGAAATTGACCGCCTGATGTTCGAAAATCGGTTTGCCAAAGGCGACGCGCTCCTTGCTGTAGCGCAACGCGCATTCATAGGCAGATCTCGCCATACCGAGTGCCTGGGCCGCGATGCCGATACGGCCGGATTCAAGACTGGCCAGTGCTACCTTGTAGCCTTCCCCTTCCTGCCCCAGCAGGTTGGCAGCAGGTAC
Organism: Chitinimonas violaceus; assembly: GCF_052601015.1. NCBI lineage: Bacteria > Pseudomonadati > Pseudomonadota > Betaproteobacteria > Neisseriales > Chitinibacteraceae > Chitinimonas > Chitinimonas violaceus. The sequence continues at coordinate 18,709 of NZ_JBQXDJ010000040.1, forward strand.
GCGGCAGTCATCCAACACGATGGCGCAGGTGTCCGATGCGGCTTGGCCCAGCTTTTTCTCAACCCTGGCGATGTTGTAACCAGGGGTATTCGTGGGAACGATGAATGCCGACAATCCCTTCTTGCCTTTGGCTGGGTCAGTGACGGCGATGACGATGGCGATCTTGCTGTTCTTGCCATTGGTGATGAATTGCTTTGCGCCATTCAGCACAAAGCTGTCGCCATCTTTCACCGCCCGGGTTTTGATGGCGCTGGCTTCCGAGCCAACCTGGGGCTCGGTCAGACAAAAGCTGGCAAGGTATTCACCCGCGGCCAGCTTCATCAGATAGTTGTCTTTCTGGGCTGCTGTACCAAACGCCTGTATAGGACCGCAGCCAACCGAGTTGTGTACCGAGACGATGGTGGAGAACGCGCCGTCGCCCGCTGCCAGCTCTTCAATGGCGATCGCCGCAGCCAAATAGTCCAGGCCCGCGCCGTTCCATTTGGTTGGTACAGTGAGCCCCAGCAGACCAAGTTCCGCCGCCATGGCAAGCTCATCGTGCGGGAACGCATGGGTTTCGTCGCGCATGCCTGCCGTAGGCCAGAGCTTTTCACGGGCGAAATCGCGCACACTGGTGCGGATCATTTGGTGTTCTTCACTCAGGATCATGTTGTCTCTCTGTTTTTATCGTTGTTTCAGGTAGCGATGGGATGGCTATCAGCAAGGCGGTTGTACGCTGCTGTGTTGGTTACTCGCATTCCCGGGTTGCCACCCAGATCGCACTTTCCAGACTCATGACCAGATCGCCATGCTGGTTGAAGGTGCGCCACGCCAGCTGAACTACGCCAAAGTCGGGTTTGGAACGCGAACGCTTGCGGCCCATAACATCGAACTCGGCAGTGAGGGCGTCACTTGGTTTGACAGGTTGATGCCAGATCAGTTTGTCGATTTGCAGCCCGATCAGACCATTGGCAATACGGGCCAATTCGCTATCGGCCAGCATGCGCATGGTGTAGGCGGATGTTTGCCAACCACTGGCGACCAAGCCGCCAAACACACTGGCAGCGCCGGCTGCTTCATCGAGGTGAAAAGACTGCGGGTCGTACTGCCTGGCGAATTCACTGACGGCTGCGGGTTCTACCGTGATCGGGCCAGACTTGAATACCCGGCCCGGTTTGAGATCTTCAAAATAAAGCTTCATTGTTTTTCAGTCTTGCTGGGGGACTGCTCATTCAGACGATAGCGATTGATCAATTTCTCAAAAGCGCCTTGGGCCTTGAGTTGTTGTACGGCATCCATAACCCGTTTGGCTGGTATCTTGCTGGCTTTGGAGATGGCGCATTGTGTTGGTGTGACGCTGATTACAAGATCAGATAAGCCGATGTTGGACGCACTGGCGGGCATTTCACGTAAGTAATAAGCAGTTTGAAGATCGGTGCTGACTACGGCATCCACCAGGTTGTGTTCCAGCAATTTGTAATTGGAGCGGTGGTCCTTCTCATAGACGGGTTTGAGCTTGCCCACGGTGATCAGCGGCGCCAGCTGTGGATAGTGAAAGCCATGGATGAGGCCGATCCGCATGCCGATCAGGTCGTCCAGGTTGCGTATTTTTCCTGGCCGGTTGCGATCGACCAACACGAGTTCCGTTTGCGGCACGATGTCGTCCGTCCAATACAGCTGGGCGGCAATGGCAGTCCAGGCCGGAGTCAGGTAACAGATCATGTCGACTTCGCCACGAATGAGCGCCGGGTCCAGCCGCTTGCGTGACAGCACTTGGTAGACAGCGGTTTCGCCCATCTGGTTGGTGATCAGATCGCCAATGTCTTTGATCAGGCCGCCTACAGGCTCAGTGCTGTGTGGCGCAAGCTCCAGTAGTGGCGGTGAATCGCATTCGCAAAGTGCGATCTTGACCGCCGCGCCGGCGGGCAGCATGGTTAACGCAAGCACTAGGCGCAGTGCGGTATGCATGGCAGGACTCCACACGGTCGTCTTCCTTGTCCGACGTACGCCTGGCGATAGTTGGGTTCAGTACAGTTCCAAGGCCAATGCGGTGGCTTCCCCCCCGCCAATGCATAGGCTCGCAACGCCACGACGTTTGCCGTATTGCTGCAAAGCATAGATCAAGGTAGCCACGATACGCGCGCCACTTGCGCCAATTGGATGTCCCAATGCTGTTGCGCCACCGTGAACGTTCACCTTGTCTGCGGGCAGATTCAGGTCGTGCATTGCGGCCATGGTCACAACGGCAAAGGCTTCGTTGATTTCGTAGAGGTCGACACTGTCGGAGCTCCAGCCGGTTTTCTCAAAGAGCTTTTGCATGGCGCTGACTGGTGCGGTGGTAAACCAGGCTGGGGCATGAGCATGGCTTGCATGGCCGACTATACGTGCAAGCGGCTTGAGGCCACGGGCTTTGGCATCGGACTCGCGCATCAGCACCAGTGCGGCCGCACCGTCGGAAATCGAGCTGGAGTTGGCGGCGGTGACCGTGCCATCTTTCTTGAAGGCAGGCTTAAGACCGGGAATTTTCTCCGGCATGGCCTTACCGGGTTGCTCGTCGGTATCGATCACAATATCGCCCTTGCGGCCCGCCACGGTGACGGCAGCAATCTCAGCTTTGAACTTACCGTTTTGGATAGCAGTCTGGGCGCGGGATAGTGAGCGCAAGGCGAATTCATCCTGGGCTTCGCGGCTGAAGCTGTACTTGCCGGCGCATTCTTCGGCAAAGGTACCCATCAGACGGCCTTTGTCGTAAGCGTCCTCAAGGCCATCGAGGAACATATGGTCTTTCAACTCGCCATGGCCCAGTCGGTAGCCACCGCGCGCCTTTGCCAGTAAATAGGGCGCATTGCTCATGCTTTCCATGCCGCCTGCGACCATGACGGTATTGTTGCCGGCACGCAGCATATCGTGCGCCAGCATGATGGCTTTCATGCCGCTACCGCACATTTTGTTGATGGTGGTGCAATTGGCGCTTTGTGGCAGGCCTGCACCCAGCGCAGCCTGGCGAGCCGGGGCTTGCCCCTGGCCTGCTGGTAGCACATTGCCCATGATGACTTCTTCGACATCGGCAGCCGACAAACCTGCGCGCTCGACTGCGGCTTTGATCGCAACTGCGCCAAGCTCGCCGGCAGTGAGGTTGGCGAAATCACCCATCAACCCAGCCATCGGGGTGCGGGCAGCGGAAACAATGACGATGGATTCGGACATGGTTGGCTCCTTGAAGGGCAGGCGTAGTGCTTGGTAAGCCTGATGGGTTGAGTGTCTGGATTCTTGGCGGTGGTGTTATGCAGTCTGGGCGGTAGATAGCCCCAGTGATTCGGCCATGATTTCGCGCATCTTGTATTTCTGGATCTTGCCGGTGATGGTCATGGGAAAGGCATCGACAAACCGGATGTAGCGCGGCACCTTGAAGTGGGCGATCTGCCCGTGGCAGAAGTCACGGATTCCGTCTTCAGTGGGCGTTGTGCCAGCCTTGGGGATGATCCAGGCACAGAGCTCTTCGCCGAATTTTGGATCGGGCACGCCGATGACCTGCACATCGCTGACTTCGGGGTGACGGTATAGAAACTCTTCGATTTCGCGTGGATAGAGGTTTTCACCACCGCGAATCACCAGGTCTTTGAGCCGGCCGACAATATTGCAATAGCCTTCAGCATCGATAACAGCGAGGTCGCCGGTATGGAGCCAACCTGCCGCATCGATAGTCTCACGGGTTTTGGCGTCATCACCCCAGTAACCCAGCATGACGACATAACCCCGTACGCACAGCTCGCCCGATGTACCGCGTGGCACGATGCGTCCTTCGGTATCGACGATTTTCACTTCCACATGGGGGTGGATACGGCCGACGGTGCTTACCCGCCGGCTGAATGGCTCGTCTGTTCCACTCTGGAAACTGGCGGGAGAGGTTTCAGTCATGCCGTAGGCGATAGATACCTCAGCCATGTGCATGTCGTTGACGACCCGCTTCATGATTTCGACCGGGCATGGTGAGCCCGCCATGATGCCGGTACGCAAGCTGCTCAAATCGTATTGGCCAAAGCTGGCATGCTCCAATACGGCGATGAACATGGTGGGAACGCCATGCAGCACCGTACATTTCTCTGTTGCGACAGTGTCCAGCACGGCCTCCGGCTCGAAGCTTTCACTGGGGTAGACGATAGTTGCCCCATGGACCAAGCCGGCCAGATTACCCAGTACCATGCCAAAGCAGTGGTAGATAGGGACTGGGATGCACAGCTTGTCATCAGGTGTCAGCCTCAAGCGCTGCCCGACAAAGTAGGCATTATTGAGAATATTGTGATGACTGAGTGTCGCCCCCTTGGGCGAGCCTGTAGTACCCGATGTGAACTGAATGTTTACCGCATCATCGAACTGAACATGCATACTGGCCTGGGCCAACAGCAGCATGGCCTCGCAGGAAGCCGGTTCGAGCAGTGAATGGAAATTGAGCATGCCCGGTGTGTGCTCGTCACCCAGGCGGATGACAGTACGCAATGCCGGCAGGCGAGGGCACTGAAGCATACCGGGTATGGAGTGGACCAGTTCAGGGGCGAGCTGATTAATCATTTCAAGGTAGTCACTACGCTTTAGGCGTGGTGCAAGTACCAGGGCGCGGCAGGCAACCTTGTTAAGGGCGTATTCGAGTTCTGTGAGCCGGTAAGCCGGGTTGATATTGACCAGGATCAGCCCAGCTTTTGCCGTTGCCAGCTGCATGACCACCCATTCAGCACAGTTGGGCGCCCAGATGCCGATGCGGTCACCGGGTTCCAGCCCCAAAGCAAGCAGATGTGCTGCACAGGTTTCGACTTTGGTGTGCAGTTCGGCATAGCGCCATCGAATGTTTTGATGACGTACTACCAACGCTTCCCGCTCGGCCCACTGTTGGGCGGCTCCATCGAAATAGTCGCCTATCGTCTGGCCTAATAATGGCTGATCGACTGCACCGTGTACGTAACTGATTGCCTGCATGGTGGTGTGCCTCTGCTATGGCCTCCAAAGAACATATTTACGATCAGTTACGGTGGCGCAGTAAGATCGTGAACAGGTTATAAGGCTGGTGGCGGTTCAAAACAGCCTATGAACATGTTCTGGCCAGGTACTGTCAAACATATCGGCACCCGGGGCTCGCTTTGTTGCCAACTTGGGACGGAAAAGGCGCTTTTTATCTGGTTTCGTTGAACAGCTCGCGGCCTATCAGCATGCGGCGGATTTCACTTGTGCCCGCACCGATTTCGTACAACTTTGCGTCGCGCCAGAGGCGGGCGACCGGGTATTCGTTGATATAGCCATTACCACCAAGCGTCTGTATGGCTTCGCCCGCCATCCAGGTGGCTTTTTCCGCTGCGTAAAGAATGGCTCCTGCTGCATCCTTGCGAGTGGTTTCGCCTCGGTCCAGTGCACGGCCGACAGTGTAGACGTAAGCCCGACATGCGCTCCATGTGGCATACATGTCCGCCAGCTTGCCCTGCATCAGTTCAAACTCACCAATCGCCTGGCCAAACTGTTTGCGTTCGTGCACATAGGGTACTACTGCATCCATCGCTGCCGCCATGATGCCCAAAGGTCCGCCTGACAGAACGGCGCGTTCGTAGTCGAGGCCGCTCATCAATACATTCACGCCCTTGCCGACCTGACCCAGCACATTCTCTTCCGGCACTTCCACGTCGTCGAAGAACAAGGGGTAGGTGTTGGAGCCACGCATACCGAGTTTGTCGAGCTTGCTGCCACAGCTGAACCCGGACATACCTTTTTCGACCAGAAATGCGGTCATGCCCTTTGGTCCGGCGTTGACATCGGTCTTGGCGTAAATCACCAGCACATCCGCGTCGCCACCGTTGGTAATCCACATCTTTGAGCCATTGAGTACGTAGCGGTCACCCTTTTTGTCCGCACGCAGCTTCATGCTCACAACGTCTGACCCGGCATTGGGTTCGCTCATCGCCAGTGCCCCGACATATTCGCCAGAGATCAACTTGGGCAGGTACTTTTGCTTCTGTGCCTTGCTGCCGTTCTTGGCGATCTGATTCACGCACAGATTGGAATGTGCACCGTAAGAGAGGCCGACCGAGGCGGAGCCGCGCGAGATTTCTTCCATTGCGACGATATGAGCGAGGTAACCCATATTGGTGCCGCCGTACTCCTCTCCCACAGTGAGGCCCAACAGGCCCATTTCACCGAACTTGCGCCACATGTGGACAGGGAACAGATTTTCTTCGTCGATCTTGGCGGCATTGGGCGCCAGTTCGGTTGCCACAAAGCTTTGAACAGCTTCACGCAACATGTCGACGTCTTCACCTAATCCGAAATTAAGGGCAGGGATATGCATGATGAATTCTCCGGAATAGCGCTGAGGGCGACGTGTCGGTTGGTGCTGGGGATGTCGGCGATACACATAGCTGGATCGAACAAGGCCAGTAAGCGCCTGTTCACGATCTTGCTGCGCAGCTGTGATCAGGACTTATGTACTGCTCTGCACCCTGCGGACAACGGCTTGCGACAGATCGTAAACAGGTTCTAGGAGTCTGCCGAATATGGCTGTTGCCGAGCAATTGCTCGATACTGTATTTTACGTTGACGTTAACGTCAATATCTACTACGAAAAACCCCGCTACTCGCGTAGCAGGGCTTGGGCTTCGTGTTCCAGGTCATCCATTTCTGTGAGGATGGCGTCGATATCGGCTTTTTGCTGCATCAGTGCATCGCGCTTGGGGCGGAGGAACTCCAGCAATTTCACCAGCTGTGGCCGTTCGTCACGCGCGGCATCGTAGAGTGAGAACAGCTCAAATGTTTCCTGCAGCGAAAATCCCAGTCGCTTGCCACGTAGGATCAACTTGAGGCGGGTACGATCGGAGCGGGTGAAAACGCGATTGCGCCCTTGCCGGCCTGGTGCAAGCAGGCCTTCGTGTTCATAGTGGCGAATGGCGCGCGGTGTGAGGTCGAACTCTCGGGCCAGTTCGGTAATGGTATAGATGCGGTCGTTGGGCATGGGTATCAGAGTGACTCTGGTGTTCTTTATATGACGCGAAGATAGCAGAGGGTGGGGGGGCTGTCATAATCAGGACTTATCTGTAGAGCGATGGCGGGAACAAATTCTTCATGTCGCAATCTGGCATCGTTTTGGCAGTAAAATACCTTTACTTATCAATCGACTATGGAGCCCTGTTGTTTCTGCTTCATATTGCCGCATAAGCAGAACTTTCCGAGAACTCGCCTTGGTTCAGGTCATGACCTTATGCTCTTAGAACCTGCTTATGATCTTACTGCGCAGCTGTGATCGGGCTTATGTGCTGCGCTGCACCGTGGTGACTGCTGCTGGCGACAGATTGTAAGCAGGTTCCTAAAGCCTTTTCTTACAGAAGCATCGTATGCCGAACCGTCTTAGCTATCCCTGGCATGACCAGTTACCGGTGTCCGGCCAGACCATCGAGGTAGGGCCTGGTATACATTGGTTGCAAATGCCGTTGCCGTTTGCTTTGAACCACATCAATTTGTGGTTACTGCGTGAACAGCATGGCTGGACGGTAGTAGATACGGGTTTTGATTCCGAAGAGAGCCGCGCGCTTTGGGAACAGCATTTCAATGGGACGATGGCAGGGCTGCCGATGCAGCGTGTGGTGGCTACGCATTACCACCCCGACCACATTGGCTTGGCAGATTGGCTGGTGCAGCGCTTTTCTGCCCCTTTTCATTGCAGCCTTGGTGAATTTACAGCCGCGCATGCGCTATGGCATGGCCTGCCCGGATTCGATGTCGTGGCGTTGAATGCGCATTTTGGGCGACACGGTCTGCCTGCAGGCAAGGCGATCCAATATCGGGAGCGGGGTAATACTTATCGGTGGGGAGTGAAAAGCCTGCCATTGAACTTTAACCGCGTCCTGGCCGGCGATACCTTGCATCTGGGTGATGCGGACTGGGTGACGATACCTGGCCATGGCCATTCACCCGAGCATATGGCGCTTTATTGCGAAGAAAAGCGATGTCTGATTGCTGGTGACATGTTGTTGCCGAAGATTTCCACCAATGTGGGTGTTTGGGCCAGCGAACCGGATGGCGATTCACTCAAGCTGTTCCTCGCGTCGCTCAACCGCTTTCTCGACCTGCCCGACGATACCTTGGTCCTGCCGTCCCATGGGCGACCATTTCGAGGCATCCACCCACGGGTGGCGGCTTTGCACGCACATCATCAGGAACGTTTAGCCACACTGAGCGCTGCAATCCGAGGCCCCGTAACAGCATTCGAGCTGTTACCTGTATTGTTCGGACGGGTATTTGATCTTTACCAGACGATGTTCGCGCTTGCTGAATGCATCGCTCATTTGAATCATCTATGGCATGCAGGGGTGTTGCGGCGACAGCAGGACTCAGACCTTTGTTATCGCTTCAGTCTGGCCTGAGAGGCTGTCCGAAGTCTGCTGCGCGTTCGTAAACGGCGTTGAAAATATCCTTGGAATGATAATTGGTAAGCCTGAAATATATGGATAGCGATTTACGATGAACACTATTGAACTCGTTTCTTCCCATGGCCGTGCTCGTATCAGCCGGCAGGGTGCACAGGTGCTTGATGCTGATTTGAATGGGGTGCCATTTCTCTGGTTGTCCCCCTTGGCGAGTACCGAACCAGGCAAGGCCATACGCGGCGGTGTGCCGATTTGCTTTCCCTGGTTTGGCAAGCACCCGGATGGTCTGCCGGCACATGGCTTTGCGCGTAATCAGATATGGACCTTGCGTGAGCTGCAGCCGGATTGTGCGGTTTTCAAGCTATGCGACAGCGACGAAACGCGAAAATTATGGCCACATGCCTTCCGTGTGACGCTGACGATAACGCTGGATAGCGCCCTTCAGTTCGATTTCCTGGTAGAGAACCGGGATAGTCAGCCCATCAACTTTAGTTACGCCTTGCACAGCTACTTTGCAGTTGGTGATGTACGCCGTTGTCAGGTCGAAGGCCTGGACGGGCGTTTGCGTCGTGAAGTGGGGCATGTGACTACACCGCAGCAGGGCGTTATCCAGCTCGATAAACCCATTGATGCCATTTTTGAGAACGCCGAAGCGCCCTTGTTACTAAAGGATGGGGATCGTTGCGTTCATATCGATGCCAGTCTCATGCGTAGTGCAGTGGTCTGGAACCCTGGGCCTGCTGCCGAGTCTGTGTCGGATATTGGCTCTCATTGGCCTGAATATGTCTGTGTGGAACGTGGCAACGTCGGCATGGCTGGTATTACTTTGGCTGCTGGTGAGGTACATCGAGCCAGGATGCGGCTGTCCTCCCAAAAGACGTAACGGCTTGATCGGATATTGGGCGCGAGCAGCTATCAGAGATAAAGCGCTTGAATGCACTCTTGATGCAAGTTGCGTGAAATGCGACGGGACATACCCTAGACTGGATTGTGCTACCCGTTGCTTAGGCCCATGTCGCTGATAGACTATTCTCAGCTGTCCATTACATCCATCGCGAATTTGCAGGATTCGGGTGAGATTACCGACGCCCTCTTGAAAGCGGCGTATTCAGACCATTTGGGTGTGTTTGTCTGGGATTTGAGCAACCAGACGGTGATCTGGAATGAAACCATGTACGAGATATATGGCTGGGCTTCAGATGCGGGCAACGAAACCGCGGCAGGCTGGTTGGCAATGTTGCATCCGGAAGATGTATCGCGTGTCGATCAGGAAATCGATGCGGCTTTGTGTGGTGATCAGCAGTTTGACACCACATTCCGGGTACGTGATCCGGATGGTGGGTGGCGGCATATCAAGGCTATGGCCTGGATCGATCGACTGGATGACGGTACACCGCGCCGCATGACGGGGATCAACCAGGACATTACACATACTGCACGTCTCAATGCTTTGGTTGATTCGATACAGATGGGTACATCCGACCGCGTAAGCCGCCCCTATTTTGAATCGCTGGTAGTTAACCTGGGTAGTGCGCTGGGGGTGCGTTATGCGATGGTGGCCGAAGTATACCCACGCGAACAACCCACCCATGCCAGGGCAATTGCACTGAGTGTGGAAGGCGAACTGGGTGAGCCGCTTGTATATGAACTATGGGGTACGCCGTGCGCCAATGTGCTCAGTGACGATTTCTGTATCTACCCTGCGGATGTTCAGCAACACTTTCCGAAAGACAAGCTGTTGGTCGATATGAAGGCCGAGTGCTATGTCGGTGTAGCTTTGCGTGCGGCGGATGGCACCGTATTGGGTTTGCTTGAAGTACTGGATGACAAGATTGCGACCAATGTCAGCCAGATCCGTTCGGTATTGGAACTGTTCGCCGGACGTGCCGGAGCGGAGCTGGAGCGCCTGCAGCGGGAAGTTGAAGTCACGCAGCTGAATACCAGTCTGGAATCTCAGGTAGCTACTCGGACCGACGAATTACACCGAACCATGCGAGAGCTGGAAGCGTTTACCTATTCGGTTTCGCATGACCTGAATGCGCCGTTGCGTGCTATTCATGGTTTTTGCAGCATTGTCCGCGAAGACTATCTTTCTGTACTTGACCAGACCGGCTTGGACTACCTGGATCGTTCATTGAACGCCGCCGAGCGGATGGGACGGTTGCTTGATGATTTGGTCAGCCTGTCGAAGATTTCATTGCGCCCACTGGCGGTGGGTAAAGTGAATCTGACAGATATGGCGCACGAGATTGTGGCAGATCTGCAAGAGCGCCAACCTTACGAGGGCTTGCAATTCGATGTGGTGTCTCCGCTGCTGATCCATGCAGATCCAGGCTTGATGCGCATATTGCTTGATTGTCTGCTGCGCAATGCCTGGCAATTTATTGAGAATGTCGCTGCACCCCACATTCAGGTGATGGAACGACAAAGGGAAGGGCGACGAGAGATCGTCGTTCAGGATAATGGTCGGGGGTTTGAACCGGAAGCGATCGACAGGCTCTTTGCGCCATTTCAAACCTTGAATAGCCAGGGGGGCTTTACAGGCAGCGGTACCGGTCTCGCCATTGCACAGCGCATCGTGCTTCGCCACCATGGCAGCATCATGGCCGAGAGTCAGCCAGGGCAGGGCGCCAGCTTTTCCTTCTGGTTACCCCCAGCGGGTGATCTGATGGCGTTGCTAGCGGATGATCCCTTGTAGAAGTTGAGGTATCTCCCATTAAAAAAGGGCACCCGAAGGTGCCCAAACAGGGAGCTACAAGAGAATCGGGTTGTGTGATCAGTTAGTGATCTTTGGTGCAACGGCGACACTGGTCAGTTGCAGTTGGCCGTCCTTGACCGGGATGCGGTCACTGGCTGGTGGGGTGTCCATGCGGATCATCGCAGTCTTGCCATCCAGGCGATATTGCACGTCGTACCCAACGGTCTGCTCGTGGGTCTTAGTTTCGGTAGTGCAACGCTGCTTGGTGGTGATGTAGGTGTCACCATCCTGCATGTTCTTTTGAACCTGGTTACCTGCGTAAGCACCGCCGGCTGCGCCTGCAACCGTAGCCAGCTTCTTGCCATTGCCGCCGCCTACCTGGTTACCCAGTGCACCACCAATCAAGCCGCCAATCACAGTACCGGTAATTCGGTTTTCATCTTTCACTGCGCGTTTGTGTGTTACTTGAACATCGTGACAAACCTTTTCCGGTGTCTTGATGGTTTCCTTCACTGCGACAACTTGCAGTACTTCAGCGTATTCAGGGCCTTTCAGTGCTTGGTAACCAGCAAAAGCGCCCATCGAAACTACCGCGGCACCACCGATTACCATCCCGGCCAGCATTGACTTGTTCATTTTCTTGCTCCTTGGTGTTTGATTTATGCCATTCACATGGCGGTGAACTTGGGAACGATTATGCGTGACCGGGCTGAACCTTTCCTGAATCGTATTCTCTAAGCCCGTTAAGTTGAATTTCGTGACTGAGTCGAGGTGTTTGTCGAGTCGGTATTCGTTGTTCCTTTCAGATCAGCAGTTTAATTACGCTGCTGGATTGACTCTATGCCTGACGAGATGGATTTTCTGGTCTTCGATACCGGGTACTAGTTACGATCTGAATGGCATGTTTTTTTGTTTGCAGTCAGCTGCGCTCTCGAATTCGTTTCCATAATGAGAAAATCCTTCGCCTGTTTCATCATCGCAGCCTGCAGCTATCCCGCCGTTATCTATGCATCTTGCGACAAATCCAGCGTCGCCAGTACACCGACATCCCGGTTTGTTCTGAAGGATGGTGAGGCGTATGACACAAAGACAAGTCTGACCTGGAGCCGGTGCAGCGCGGGCACGACATGGCAAAAAGAAGGACGGTGTACTGGGGAGATAAAGCTTATGCAGTGGGGTGAGGCAAAGAAATACGCCAAAAAAATGGGCAATGCTTGGCGCTTACCCACAATAGAGGAGCTTTACAGCATTGTGGAGTCGAAGTGCAGTAATCCCGCAGTTAACGCCACGGTGTTCCCCAACATCAGGGACCAAGGGGAAGGTGCGCCGTATTGGAGCGCCACCGAGGTAAAGGGCATATCACCGCTGGTGTATCACGTGGATTTTTTCAGCGGTGAAATCGATGGCCGCAGCAGCGGCTTCGCCCTAGGTGTACGTCTTGTTCGGAGTGGTAAGTGAGGTTGCCGGAGTATGAGCCCGACATACTCAATCGGCGGTCCCCTGTGTTTCTACCGTTACCAATCAGTCAGTGTCTGGCCTGCTTCCAGGTAGTACGGCGTACGGGTGCCTTTGCTAGTGATGAGCTGGATCTGGTCGATCTGCTCAAGTACTTGCTTTGCCGGACCAGATGCCAATCCAATCCATGCCCAGTTGTCGCCACCCATGGCCGGAATCTCAGTCTGCTCATCCAATAGCTGTGTATGCCGTAGGCTCCAAGCCTTCGGGAGCACGATACTTTCGAGCTTTTCCTTTTCCAATAGTCCATAGAAGACCGACAATGTTTCTTGTGGTGCGTGTACCGATAACGATTGTGTCAGCCCCAGGCTACCTACACCGACTACGTGCCTGAATAAGGCGACCGGGTCGATCCCTAGGGCAATTGCCATTTGTTCAGAAACGGCAGCACCTGCAATGCGGCCGATGTTGGCGTCGATCAGCCGGGCGGTATTCCCATCGACAAGGAACTCGCTGTGGAAATAACCCTGACGGTAACCGGCGCGTTCAACCAAGGTGGCGATAGCTTGTTTGGCCGTATCGCGCGCGGCTTGTGATAGATGACTGTCTGCCGGGAAAAGATTGGCCGTCTCGGTTTGCCGTATTTTCTTGCGTGAGCTGAAGCCCAGGAAATGGCAAGCCCCCTCGATCACATAGCCTTCAAGGCTGACCAGCCGCCCATTCAGCCGTTCTTGAATCAGGAAGGTGTCCACGCGTAATGCATCTGCCTGATGGTGGATATGCTGTTGAAGCTGTTCGATATAGCCATCTTGCACATCGAATTCGGCATAGCCCTGCGCGCCAGCGCCGTGCGATGGCTTTACGATCAACCTCTGGCCAGCAGACACACCAGCTAGCGCCGCTGAAAGATCGTCACCCACTTTTACCGTGATGGTGTGAGGGCTGTACTCTGGCAGCAGCGAGGCAACCTCGGCTTTTGCGCTGATGCGTCCCAAAGCTGGGTCCAGGCCGCGAACGCCAAGTTTGGTGGCCACTTGCTGCGCCACACCAATGCGTGAATCGAGCAGGGTGGTCACTGCTTCGATGGCATCGGTTGGCAGATGTGTCAGTGCCTGGCAAACGATATCGGCATCGCGCGTATTGCCGCATTCCAATACATCGAATTCCACCAGTTGGCGTCGGGTGTCAGCCTGGTATTGGGCCAAGCCACTGACAAGAAACAATGGCTCGAATCCAAGCTGGCGGATAGCCAGGCCGGTGTAGCGGGCGCCAACGTCGGAGGTTTCGAGAACGACGATTCTTTTAAGCATGAGTCAGGTTTCCTAAAGGTTTTGCGCGATGGGTCAGCGATTGATCTGACCGAGGTTGGCATGGAGTACCGCGCCGTTCAGGCTCGGCGAAGTGGCGCAGACATGGACCAGGTCGGCAATTTCAGTGGGTGCCACAAGACGGCCGAATGACACGCGTTCGCGCAGGAAGGTGTCGTCGATGGCGGTATTGGCAAGCACCATCGGCGTGGCGGTGACACCGGGGCAAATGCAACAGCTGTGAACTCCCCGGCCGCTGAAGTCCTGTTGGGTGGCGCGCATCATCCCTACAGCCGCATGCTTCAATGCGATGTAGGAAAAAGCCCCTGGTACGGCGATATCTGACAGTGTTGAACCCAGATAGAGAATGGAGGAGCCGGCAACCAGGCGTGGGGCAAGCAATTGATTGAGCTTGGCTGGGCTGGCAACCATAAGTTGGAAAGCAGTCGCCAGATAGGCTGCATCCACAGCGTCGGCTTTGTCATGCTGAAATGATGCTGCGTTGTGTACGAGCGCCACAGACCCAGCGTGGTTATCGAGGTAGCTTTCCAGTTGCGACGTTGGCCAGTCCGGTTGCGCAAGGTCGATTGCGATATGGTGAACATCGGTCAACGTCGGTGGCCGTCGAGAGATGCTGGCTACTCGCCAGCCCTCGTCGAGAAAACGCTTGCAGATCGCAGCGCCGATGCCGGAGCTGCCGCCGGTAACAATGGCAGTCCTCATGACAGAATCGCCTGGCGTCTTGCCTGCTGGCCACGCGAAGAGGCAACGCTGACGCTGATTTCCGCGAGCCGTTCACGTGGCAGTTCGGCAGTTTCCAGCAAGCGGCCGAGAAACCACTCTGCCAATGCTTCCAATGTGATGTTCTGCAATTCCAGCATGACGACATCACGGTAGGGGAAAGTAAACTTATCTTTACCGAACCGGCACTCCACATTGTCACCCTCGCGGCTGATATGCAGATACGCAGACCGGGCTGGTAAGAGCATGCGTTCGTCCAGTTCGCGGCAAAGTTCGCGCAGTCTCGATTTCAACAGGCGGTAGTCGAAGATCATGCCGTTTTCCTCGCCCTGGGCAATGACTTCCATGCCCACTGTGAAGTTATGGCCATGCAGCCCTTCGCGTTCGGTTGCTGAAAAAATCGTGAAGTGCGCCGCAGCGAAGCCGATGTCATCCCTGTCGATACGGACTGCCAATCTATCCTGCCGCATGCTGTTTTCCTACTCGTTCTGCCATCACCGCCGCTGCAATACAGATCAGTGCAGCAACGGCCTGTTGGGGCGTAATGGTTTCAGAGGTAAGTGCCACAGCAACCACCAGCGCCAGGATGGGTTCGAAATATTGTGATGTCACCGCGAATACCGGGGTCTTACGCAGCGCATACGAGTAAGCGTAGTAGCCTATTGGTACGATGAGTCCGATCAACGCCGCACCACCCAGGTGCAAGCCGCTTACCCCTGCGGTGCTGAACCCGCTGAATGCCCAGATCGGCAGCGCAGCCATCAAGCCAAACACGCTGCTTAGCCCGGCAATTTCCACATCGCTGAAGGTTGTTTGAAAACGGATGATGAAGGCGCTGTATATTGCCCAGCTCACCATCCCGCCCAGCATCGCCAGCATGGCGGTCCAGCTCAGGCTACTGCTTGTATCGTGTTTGCCGGATTGTGCGAACCAGATGCAGGACACCAGGGTGATGCCCACGCATAACCAACCCCAGGAATTCAGCCGTATCCGTAGTGTGATAAGGCACAAGATAGGTGTGAGCGAGAAGACCACGATATAGAGCGTGGCCGGCAACGCTTGCAACGCAATTGTCTGCAGGAAGTAGATCACACCGTTGAGCAGCAGGAAGGCCAGCCACTCAATTGGCTTCTGGGCCGATAGCTTGCGTACGATACCGCCCATCACTGCCGCAAGCAGGATGGTCGAAAGCGTAAAGCGCACTACCAGAAACAATGAGATGTTGGACTCAAAAGCCGCATGCTTGACCAGGATGGGCATGACTGCCCATACCGCCACGGCAACAATTGCAAGGCACTGTGGAAGGCCGAACATGACTAAGCCTTGATTGGTTGGTGTACGCGGACACGGGTGGGGACATCGGCACAGCGGCGCAGTGCTTGGGCCATCGAGTCCGGGTAGACAAACAGGCCATCCTCGTCTTGTGGTACACGCTCTCCGATCCAACGCTGAAGTACATTGACCTGATTGGTCTCATTCAGTAACCGGGCGCCGATGGCTTGCAACGCATCGAACACCACATCGAAGACGCTTGCGATCCGGTCCCGATCGATATGCCAAAGTCCGGTTGCAGAATCGTGTTTCAGGCAGCCGACTTGTTCTGCAACTTGCCATAGGTATGCGCCGATCCAGGCATCGTTGTCGGTGTTCAGCGCGCCATGCAGGCTGTTCTGGTCGTAATGCATGCGTCCAAACCAGAACAGGCGCTGGTACAGAACGATACTGGCCAGTTCCGGGAATTCAGCCAGGAACTTCACCACATAGGTATCCGTACTCAATTCACCCATGATGTCGACCTGCATCTTGGACAGGTGGATGTTTTCATCCTTAGTGGGCGAGACTTTCCACGGGCCGACCCGATGGCCGATTTCGTGGAAGATGGAAGCCAAGTAAATGAATTCACGCCGTTGTGTGCAGCAAGCCTCGAAATAGTCGAATTGAGTCTGTGTGTCGAACAGCCGCTGCACAGATGGTGTTACCACCTGATCAAATACGGCATCCCAGATGTCGATCAGCTCCAGGCCGAAGTAGTCCTTCTCTTGGCCGGTAGAGAGGCCCAGTACTTCCGGGAAGAACATGAAGATATTGCGACCGTCGACTATCTGGCCTTTTGCACTGAGTACATGGACCGGAAAGTGAGCAGGCCAGCGCGAGTCGACCATGCGTGGGTCGAAATCCTGGTAGCGAGCGATAAAGTTGGCGAAGCCCCCGCGTTGTTCCGTCAGGGTGGTGACGCGCTCGCGTAATGCCCGGTCGACGAAAAGCTCACATTGGGTGGGCTGTCCCTTGCCTTTGGTGAACTGAAGTGGATAGTCGATGTGGATACGGCGGTCGCCGCGGTCAAGGCGGGTACGTATTGAACGGAGGTAATCCAGCGCTACAGTGTTAGTCGATTCCATATTGATACCTTGGTCTATGTGCTTGTTCAGCAAAAAAGATATGTGAATGAAAGAGATAGGGCTTACTGCTTGTGCAATGTTATGAGCGGCAACAGTCCGTATACATGCCCTTGCATAAGTCACCGTTCCAGCTTGGGGCCGGGCGATCTGTACTTCGCATGGCTTGGTCAGCTTTGATGCCAAGCGCCGTTTTGGTCTGGTCATCGATTTCTATCCAGAAAGCGAGTACCGGTTTCCCATCAATCAACCGTGGTGTTGAAATACGGTGGACGTTGACGCCCATTCTTCTCAACAACCGTTCGTTCCCAACTGCTGAGAAGGCGATCAATCGAGCTGCCCCTTGCTGTGTTGCGGTATTCACGATGTTTGCCATCAGAAGGCAAGTGTTTTGCCATGCTTCGGTCGAAGTCAGGTGAACACCTTGTGGTGCGCTGATGGCAAACCGTGACAATTCCCATATATCACTGGCGCGCGGTAATGACATGTCACCCACCAGTTCAGGGAATACTTCGCTCAGTAAGTAGGGATGTGTCGTGGGCAATAGACGGCCACAACCGCAGATTTCCCCTGATGCATTACGAGCAACGACGTACACGGTGTCGTCGCGATCAAAAGCATCCCGTTCCAGTTCATCGTCAGTGGGTAATGGCCAGCCCAGTTCCTGAACGAACACACGGTAGCGGAACCGCGCCAGCGAAATCTCCATCTCTTCCTGAAGTTCTGCCCGGGTGCCCGAAACCATCTGAAGCATGTTGCTCAATCTGTTACTGACGATGGCGTCAATTAGACGTGAGCAATCTGTAGCCCAGTAGCTGCCCCTTCGGGCAGGTTTGAAGGCACTACCCTTGATGACATTGTGATTTGCAGTAATGGCGTACGACTAGGGTGGGGCTTAAGGGCAATGCCAGCGGGGGTGTGGCAGGTGTCACGTGTGCCATATGGCAGGTATGGCATCCGGGTACCTATAGCGCTTTTGCCCTTGTGCGCTTGAAATGCGCAGCAGACAAATCACGGTCTATTACAGGTAAGTGAGTATTTTCTGCAACACTTAACAGGTATATCAGCAAGTTTTGTGCGTTGTTCAATCTCTGAATTACAGGATATATCGCCCACCAGATAGGTCAGTGGCTTGTAATAAAACCCTGCCAATCCAAGCTTGTAACCCATGCCAGCAATAGCTCCGCTGTCTTGGTAGAGCCTAGGTCATAGCCGGTTTGCGTACGGAGCATCACATTGCTGCTGACTCCCCCGGGGGCTAGAATCGCCCGCTCTGTGGTGCTCGGCAGAAACCAAGCCCATCCGATGCTGATTTGCGGGGTGGCGGTGTCACTCACCCATTCACAGAATCCGGCGAGGCTGGGCTTGATGCCTAATCCTTTCAGTTCCAGCAGCAAGTCTGTGTCCTGCCAAATCATGTGTTGCCGTAATGGGATATTGCATAGGTCGGCAAATGTCAGTCGTATCAGGCCATCAGGTGCAAGCGCTAGCATCGGCATTCCAAAATCGCGGCAAAAGCGGGCCCCAGCGTTTGCCTGCGACAGTGCAGCACGCGCCTTCTTTCCCCGTTCTGTCGGCAGTTATCAGGACTATGCATATATCGTACGCGTATATGCAGTTGTCGCACACTGCCTGTTCGGGCGTGTTGCGGGTGTTGGAGTTAATGGGCGATGAATGATTGGCGCGAAGCTTATATCGACCAATTTGCGTCGGCGAAGTCCGAAGACGAGGTTTTCGATAGATTGCAGCGGATTACGCGTGAACTGGAATTTGATTATTGTGCATACGGTATGCGGTTACCGCTGCCTGTCAGCAGTCCACGTTATTCCATGATGTCGGATTACCCTAGCCAGTGGGCTCAGCGTTATGTGGAAAACAATTACTTCGAAGTTGATCCCACGGTATTACACGGCCTGACAGAGGCTTCTCCTCTGCTATGGTCTGCAGATCAACCCACATCCCAGCCCGGATTTTGGGAAGAGGCCAGACAACACAAATTGCGCCACGGCTGGTGTATGCCTTCACAGGGGCAGTTCGGGTTACGCGGCTTGTTGTCCTTGGTGCGGTCTGCCGACGCCATCACGCCTGGCGAACGCGACGAGAAAGAACTGCGCATGATTTGGCTGACGCGGCTGGTACACAGCGCGATGTGCCAGCAATTGGCACCGAAGTTAATGCCTGAGTGTGAAGTGGCGTTGACGGCACGCGAGCGGGAGGTGCTTAAGTGGACTTCGACAGGTAAGACCTATGCCGAAATCGGCATCATCCTTTCCATTGATGGACGCACCGTCAAATTTCACCTCGTGAATGCCATGCGAAAGCTGCACTCGGCCAATAAGACGGAGGCGGCGATTAAGGCTTCGACCTTGGGCATGCTTTTCTAATGACCTTCAAAGTCTGCTGCGCTTCAGCAATACAGCGTTAAAAACCGCCTCGGAATGCTCATTTACCACTTGTAAACTTCGCCTCCTCGGCTGTTTTCGCCTTGTCTTGCTATAGCTCGCGAGACTTTGCAGAGATTCCAGAATCTGTTCACGATCTGTAGCGAGCAGTCGTCAGCAGGGTGAAGCGCAGCGCAGAAACCGGAATGTACTTGGGTACATGAGGCTTTCGAGCAGCACATGAGGCCTGATCACGGCTGCGCAGTAGGATCGTAAGCAGATTCTTAGCGTTTGCGGCCACCCATGATGGAGCCCAGCACACCGCGCAGGATCTGCCTGCCAACCTCGTTGGCCATGGTGCGGGCCATGCTCTTGGCAGCGGTTTGCACTACGCCGTCATGCTGGCCGCCACGTGGTCCGGTAGTTCCGAACAGAATCTGCCCCAGCGCGCCGCCGAAGAAACCACCGTCTTTTTCTGGTTTGGCGCTTTGTGGCGTAGCGGTAGTGCTAGGTGCTGCTGTTACTGTGTTTCCACGCAATTTCTCGTAGGCCGACTCACGGTCCTCTGTTTTTTCGTAGTGCCCATAGACCAACGACTGCTCAATCAGTGCGCTGCGCTCGGCTGGCGTTAGCGGGCCGAGCCGGCAGGCTGGTGGAGCAACATAAGCACGCTCGACGATAGTGGGGCTGCCTTTGGCATCGAGAAATGAAATCAGCGCCTCGCCTACACCCAGTTCCATGATGGCGGTTTCGGCATTAAAGGGGGGGGGCTCGCAGGGTTTCGGCCGCCACCTTGACAGCTTTTTGGTCGCGCGGGGTGAAGGCTCGTAGCGCATGCTGCACGCGGTTACCAAGCTGGCCCAGGATGGTTTCGGGAATATCGAGTGGATTTTGGGTAACGAAGTAGATGCCGACACCTTTGGATCGGATCAGCCGCACCACTTGCTCGACCTTTTCCACCAGGGCGTCCGGCGCATCGTTGAACAACAGGTGGGCTTCATCGAAGAAGAAAACCAGCTTGGGTTTGTCGAGATCGCCCGCCTCGGGAAGTTGCTCGAATAACTCAGCCAACAACCACAGCAGAAAGGAGGCGTAGAGCTTGGGGCTGTTGTAAAGCTTGTCGGCTGCCAGCACATTGACCACGCCATGGCCGTTGGCATCAGTCTGTATCAGGTCGGCGATATCGAGCATGGGCTCACCAAAGAACTGGTCGCTCCCCTGGCTTTCCTGGCTTTGCAACCCGCGTTGGATAGCGCCGATGCTGGCGGCCGAGATATTGCCGTACTCGGTTGTGAACTGTTTGGCGTTGTCGCCAACATGCTGAATCATTGCCCGCAGGTCTTTGAGGTCGAGTAACAACAAATTGTTGTCATCGGCAATCTTGAATACCAGCTGCAATACCCCAGCCTGTACTTCGTTCAGATTGAGCAAGCGGCCCAGCAACAAAGGGCCCATATCCGATATGGTGGCGCGAATTGGGTGGCCGGCTTGGCCATATATATCCCAGCAGGTGGTCGGACAGGCCGCGTAGTCCAAGGTCAATCCCAACTCAGTCAAGCGGGTCTTGAGCTTGGGCGATTCAGCCCCCGCCGCGCCTATGCCGGATAGGTCTCCTTTTACGTCAGCCATAAATATAGGCACGCCGATTTGCGAGAAGGCCTCGGCCATACGTTGCAAGGTGACGGTCTTGCCGGTGCCCGTTGCGCCGGTGATCAAACCATGACGGTTGGCCATGGCAGGCAACAGGGCAAGGGCTTTATCGCCGGTCTTGGCAATCAGCAAGGGTTCGGTCATGGCGGATATCCTGTTGGAATCAAGACTCCGTGGTAAGAACCTGTCTAAAGTCTGCTGTGCGTCAGCAATACGGCGTTGAAAACACCCTTGGAATGCTCATTTACTGCTCGTAAACTCCGCTTCCTCAGCTGTTTTCGCCTTGTCTTGTTCTAGCTCGCGAGACTTTAGACGGGTTCTAAGAACCTGTTCAAAGTCTCCGCAGAAGAAGAGTCAGAAAGGCAAACTGAATGAATTGCAAGCTGGTGTCGAGCTTGCGTTCACAGTTCTTCCACAATCGACGGCACTTCTCCAACCACGCAA